>JADFWE010000277.1 GCA_015222915.1 Pseudomonadota bacterium
CAACCAGATAACTGATGCCGGTAATGACGATTTCAATGTCAAAGTCGGCCTAGCTGAGATGCTGAAAGGCGGCGCCATCATGGACGTCACCAATGCCGATCAGGCGAAAATCGCTGAAGATGCCGGTGCCTGCGCGGTGATGGCGCTGGAACGCATCCCGTCAGATATCCGTCGTGACGGCGGCGTGGCACGCATGTCTGACCCGGACATGATCCAGGCGATAAAAGACACGGTCTCCATCCCGGTGATGGCCAAGTGCCGTATCGGCCATTTTGCTGAAGCGCAGATCATCCAGGCTCTTGAGGTAGACTTCATCGATGAGTCCGAAGTACTGACACCTGCCGATGAGGCAAATCATATCTACAAAAAAGACTTCAGGGTTCCTTTTGTCTGCGGTGCCACCAACCTGGGGGAAGCTCTGCGCCGTATCGGCGAAGGCGCCGCCATGATACGAACCAAGGGTGAAGCCGGCAGCGGTAATATCATCGAAGCAGTACGCCATATGCGCGCACTGCAGGACGAGATGAAGCGTCTGACCACGCTGGGCAATGAACAGCTGATGAGTGTGGCAAAAGAGCTTGGCGCACCTTATGACCTGGTATGTTATGTCGCCGAACACGGTGAACTGCCAGTTCCCAATTTTTCAGCCGGCGGTATCGCGACACCAGCAGATGCAGCACTGGTCCTTCAGCTGGGGGCACAGGCCGTATTCGTCGGCTCGGGCATATTTAAATCGGATGATCCGGCAGCACGCGCAGCCGCTATCGTAAAAGCAACCACGCACTTTGATGACCCGGCCATATTGCTGGAAGTGAGTCGTGGCCTGCAACCGGGCATGAAAGGTCTGGAGATGTCTGAGATCCCTGAACAGGAACGCCTCGCCCATCGAGGATGGTAGAAAGAGATCGGTCACCATCATTACATGTAAAGAAGGTGTTGAAGCAACAATGAGCAGACCAGTGGGCATCCTCGCCTTACAGGGCGCCTATCAGAAACATGTAGATAGCCTCAGCAGGCTTGGTATGACATCGCAGTTGATACGAAAACCGATAGAACTTGATGATTGCAGCGCACTGATCTTGCCGGGCGGAGAATCGACCACTATAAGCCTGTTGATTCAGGAATATGGATTTTATGATGCAATAAGATCATTTTCGGCTGACCACCCGGTCATGGGCGTATGCGCTGGCCTGATATTAATGGCGGAGAAAGTTGATGATGACCGGGTAACACCCTTAGCTCTGATGCCATTTAAGGCAACACGTAATGTCTATGGACGGCAGGTACACAGCTTTAGTGCAGACATAAAACCAGCATTTACAGAGACAGGATTTCGGGCGCAATTTATCCGCGCACCGGGTATAGAAAATATAAGCGAGAACATCGAGATCCTGGCAACACATGAAGATAAGGCGGTAATGGTAGCTTCAGGAAAACATATTGCGATGTCGTTTCATCCTGAGTTATCAGACAGTACCGCTATACATGAGTACTGGCTGAACCGATAGATGCCTGGTAGTTGTAGGTTATAAATTGTATGTTACAAGTTGCTAACATATGTTTACGACAAACGCTTATGGCACACATTTATGGTATACCACTTAAAACTTACAACATGAAACATAAGACGATCACTACTGACTATGCAGACACCTGACAGAAAACCTTCATCACTGCCGGTTTTACCCGCACCGCTTAAGTTGCCATTCAAAGCGCTGCCCGCCTTCATACATAATAAAGTCCTGCTGACGACGCTAAACAGGATCTTCGCCAATGAGTTAAGAGATGGCGAGATGGATTTTCTTGAAGGGAAAATAATAAAGATCGAGATCGAGGATGCCGGTATCGAATACCGTTTCACACTAACCGAAGGCAGCCTGACTGCAGCCGACAGAATCAGGTCACCGGACGTGATCCTGCAGGGAACCCTCTATAACTATCTCCTGCTGGCCAGCCGACAGGAAGATACCGACACATTGTTCTTCAGTCGCCGCCTGCATATGCAGGGCGACACCGAGCTGGGGCTGTATGTGAAAAATTTTCTCGATGGTATGGATATGGATTCACACAAGATGTCGGCGTACCTGGAGTCTTTACTGCAGAAGAGCCTGCCCGTGTATGAACGCCTGTTTGGCTGAGGTAGCCGGGGCATAAAAAATGACGACCGGGAACTCTATGAATAAAAACTCATCCAGGCAGTCATAAAAAAGATAAACACGATAAACGTTATCAAACCGACCTTGAAATCACTCATCGGTTTTTCGTTTTTAGCCGGGGTTTTATCAGAGCTTTTAGTCGTATTTCTTTTGTCGTGTGTATCGTTCATCGCATTATTCTATCTCAGACTTTATCCAATGTCAGGTCTGCTCAAAATAACCCTCACGGGAGCGTCGGCTTACGGCTAGAAGCGGACAGTCAAAAGATTATTCACCGCCGAGGCGCAGAGACGCCGAGAAAAACAATATTTCATATGTAACA
>JADFWE010000034.1 GCA_015222915.1 Pseudomonadota bacterium
AAAGGTTAAACATGAGCAATTATTTATTTACTTCCGAATCCGTCTCCGAAGGTCACCCGGACAAAGTCGCCGATCAGATCTCAGACTCTATCCTCGACGCAATTTTCGAACAGGACAACAAAGCACGTGTTGCCTGTGAGACCATGATCAATACCGGCATGGTCGTTATCTCGGGTGAGATAACAACCGAAGCCTGGATCGATATGCAGCAGGTGGTTCGTGATACCGTAAAAGAGATCGGTTATAACAGCTCGGACATGGGCTTTGATTATGCCTCCTGCGCGGTTATCACCTCTATCGACAAACAATCTGCCGATATTGCTGCAGGGGTAGACGAGTCATCCGATCACGAACAGGGTGCGGGCGATCAGGGCCTGATGTTCGGCTATGCCAGTAATGAGACCGAGGTGCTGATGCCTGCACCGATCACCTATGCACACCGTCTGGTCAAACGTCAGGCAGAACTGCGCAAGAATGGCACCCTGCCCTGGTTACGCCCGGATGCAAAAAGTCAGGTGACCTTCCGTTATGAAAATGACAAACCGGTGGCCGTTGATGCCGTGGTTCTATCGACCCAGCATTCACCGGATATCGAGTACGACACACTGCGCGAAGCCATCATGGATGAGATCATCCTGCATGAACTGCCTGAAGAATGGATCAGTAAGGATACCCAGTTCCACATCAACCCTACGGGTATCTTTGTTATCGGCGGCCCCGTCGGTGACTGCGGTTTAACCGGACGCAAGATCATCGTTGATACCTACGGCGGCATGGCACGCCACGGTGGCGGTGCATTTTCCGGCAAAGACCCGTCAAAAGTTGACCGCTCTGCGGCCTACGCCGGTCGTTATGTGGCTAAGAATATCGTCGCAGCGGGTCTGGCAGACAAATGCGAGGTTCAGGTCTCTTATGCCATCGGTGTTGCAAAACCAACGTCGATATCTATCCAGACCTTCGGCACCGGCAAGATTGCTGATGAAAAGATCGTTGAACTGATCGGTGAGCATTTCAACCTAAAACCTCACGGTATCGTCGATATGCTCGACCTGTTACGTCCGATCTACAAAAAAACAGCCGCTTACGGTCATTTTGGACGTGAAGAGCCTGAGTTTACCTGGGAAAAAACCGATAAAGCTGATGCATTGAGAGATGCGGCAGGTCTATAGATCCAGACAAACAGAAATTGAAATATTTCTCGCAGAGGTTCCTTAGACACGCCAAGAAAAACCATACTTTCTTTGCGCCTCTGCGAGAACAATATCACGCTGTAAAAACAACAGGCCACCCGCTAGAGGAAAACACAATTTGTGTATTCACTGGAGGTAGCCTATAATTCGTCCACATTTCTGAGGAGCGCTGCAACAGGACCATCCTGTCAGGCTCAGAAGCAAGAATTTTCCCTCCCTATATTTCTCAGGGTATCGGGAATCTCTTTATTAATAACGGCGCTCATTTCTTTAATTTTAGATTAGGAGATGAGCATGAACGCCGTTGTCGATACCAACTCTCAAGACTACAAAGTCGCTGACATATCACTGGCCGAATGGGGCCACAAAGAGATCCGCATAGCCGAAACCGAGATGCCAGGACTTATGGCATTACGTGAAGAGTACGGCGCGGAACAACCTCTGGCCGGCTGCCGCATCATGGGCAGTATCCACATGACCATCCAGACTGCCGTACTGATCGAAACCCTGGTCGCACTGGGCGCCGAAGTTCGCTGGGTATCATGCAATATATTCTCTACACAGGATCACGCTGCTGCTGCCATCGCCGATCAGGGTATCCCTGTGTTTGCCTGGAAAGGCGAGTCCATCGAAGAATACTGGTGGTGCACCGAACAGGCGCTGTTATGGCCTGACGGCAGGCTGCCGAACATGATACTTGATGACGGCGGCGACGCTACCCTGCTGGTTCACAAGGGTGCTGAATTCGAGAAGGCTGGTGCAATCCCTGCAACCAAAGACGATGACAATGAAGAATATAAAGCGATTCTCGACGTTCTGCGCCGTACCATTTCTGACGGTTCCAGCACATGGCAGGATATCGCAAACAGCGTTAAAGGTGTAACCGAAGAGACCACCACCGGTGTTCACCGTCTGTACGAGATGCAGGAAAAAGGTGAACTGCTGTTCCCGGCGATGAACGTTAACGATTCTGCAACCAAATCAAAATTCGACAACCTGTACGGCTGCCGTGAATCACTGATCGACAGTATCAAACGTGCTACCGACGTCATGATCGCCGGTAAGATCTGTGTCGTTCTCGGTTATGGCGACGTAGGCAAAGGCTGCGCACAGGCATTCAAGGGCATGGGGGCAACCGTATGGGTTACCGAGGTCGACCCTATCTGTGCACTGCAGGCAGCGATGGAAGGCTATCGCGTGGTCGAGATGAATGCAGCAGCTAGCATGGGTGATATCTTTGTTACCACTACCGGTAACGTAAACGTTATCGATCATGATCACATGGTTGCGATGAAAAACGAAGCTATTGTCTGTAACATCGGTCACTTCGACTCAGAGATCAATATCGCTTCACTGGAAAAATACGAGTGGGTGGAGATCAAACCACAGGTTGATCATGTGATTTTCCCTGATGGCAAACGCATCATCATCCTGGCGAAAGGCCGCCTGGTAAACCTGGGCTGTGCAACCGGCCATCCTAGTTTTGTAATGTCTGCATCGTTCACCAATCAGGTGATGGCGCAGATCGAGTTCTACAAGAACAGCGATAACTACGAGAACCAGGTCTACATCCTGCCGAAGATACTCGATGAAAAAGTTGCCCGTCTGCACCTGAAGAAAGTCGGCGCTAACCTGACCGCTCTATCACAGGAACAGGCTGACTACATCAATGTACCTGTCGAGGGTCCGTTCAAAGCTGAACACTACCGTTATTAATCGAGAACAGCAGCGAACCCGGATCTATCTGAATGAGCAATACCAAGGACAAGACTTTCAGCTGTGAATTTTTCCCGCCGCGCACGGAAGCCGGCGTTGAAAAGTTATTGAAAACGACACATGATTTGCATGAAGTGATGCAGCCTGCGTATTACTCCGTCACTTTCGGTGCCGGAGGCACCACCCGTGATAGCACACTCGAAGTCGTTCAGTTACTGACGGCAACAAAGATCGCAGGTCAGCAGATCAATGTTGCGCCGCATATCTCATGCATAGGTTCCAGCAAGCAGCAGCTTGGCGACCTGCTCGCTCAATACAAGGCACTGGGCGTAAGACGCCTGGTCGCCTTGCGCGGTGATACAGCAAAAAATGGGGAGACCACCAAAGAACTCTCCTATGCTAATGAACTGGTAAGCTTTATCCGCGAGACTCATGGTGATCATTTCACTATAGAAGTGGCCGCCTACCCGGAATATCATCCCGAGTCGGCATCACCGCAATCCGACTTTGAATATTTCAAAAACAAAGTTGCTGCAGGTGCCGATGCTGCTATCACGCAGTATTTTTATAATATCGATGCCTACCTGCATTTCATGGACAAATGCCAGAGCGAGAACATCGAGATACCGGTCACCCCAGGCATTATGCCGATTACTAATTTTGCCAGCCTGACCCGGTTCTCTGATGCCTGTGGTTCAGAGATCCCGCGCTGGATAAGAAAACAGCTTGAAAGCTATGCTGAAGACAAAGACAGTCTGATGGCTTTTGGCCTGGATGTGGTCAGCAACCTGTGTAACCAGTTACTGGAAAATGATGCGCCCGGCCTGCACTTCTACACCCTGAACCAGGCAGACAGCATCAACGCCATCTGGAAAAATCTGGATCGCTAGCTTCAGATCGGCAGCCGTGCGTATCACCCGCCTATATCATCCCGACGATCTCATCTGTGGTGAAACTACAGTTCTTGACAGCAACAGTTCCAATCATCTGATACGTGTCCTTCGCAGCAAAACAGGAACCGATATCATCTTATTCAATGGCGATGGCCATGACTACCTGTGCGCTACGCTTGACGATAACCCGAAAAAAACCACCGTCCTGATCAATTCCAGGATCAGGATAGACAATGAGTCGAACCTGTCGATAACCCTGATACAGGGCCTGTCGCGACAGGACCGTATGGAGACCACGATTCAAAAATCGGTTGAACTAGGAGTTAACAGGATTATTCCTGTGCTAAGCCAGCGCTCAAACGTCCGGTTAAATAAAAACAATCAGCAAAAGAAACATGAGCACTGGCTGAAAGTATGTATCAGCGCCTGCGAACAATCAGGCCGTAGCATTATTCCCGAGGTAGCTGAAATCTTGTCACTTGATGAGATAAGACCATTACTCAACAAAAACGCACAGCGGTTTACCTTAAACCCTGACGCCTCGACATCCTTCAAAAATATCGATTCCGAGGAACAGGATATCGAAATTTTTATCGGGCCGGAGGGTGGCTTAACGGAAGAAGAAATTTACTTTCTTAAAGAAAACGATTTTGAAGATATCCGTTTTGGACCAAGGATACTACGCACTGAAACAGCAGGTCCTGCCGTGATAAGTGCTATACAGATGTTATGGGGCGATTTCTAGCAGACTTCCGAAAACGGCTAGAAGCGGACCTCCAGAGAAAACTAAAGTCAAAAACTTTTCACCGCCGAGGCGCAGAGACGCCGAGAAAAACAATA
>JADFWE010000278.1 GCA_015222915.1 Pseudomonadota bacterium
GCGGTAAAGAGCGCATGAAATATTTTGTCGATAATTTCTCTGCTGGCTACACCATCCCCGAGGATATCGAAACGCTTATCCCCGAATTGCACCAGGCCAAAACCCGTCACTATACCGAACTGCTGTCCACCGGCGCAATCCCGCTGCGCCCCGGGGTCGAACACCTGATCAACGAGGCTCGTGAACGCAAATACCGCCTGGCCATCGCCACTACCACGACACCTGAAAACGTCACCGCCCTGCTCACCCACACCCTGGGAGAAGAATCGATCGAGTGGTTCGAAGTGATTGCTGCCGGTGATATCGTGCCGGCGAAAAAACCGGCGGCTGATATCTACACCTATGCACTGGACGAGATGAAGCTGTCGCCCAAAGACTGTATCGCTTTTGAAGATTCTGAAAACGGTATTAAATCATCTCTCGGCGCAGATCTTGCCACCATCATCACCATCAACGATTACACCAGAGATCATGATTTCAGCGATGCTGTCATCGTACTCGACCAGATGGGGGAAGCTGGCAACCCGTTCACCGTGCTGGCAGGAAGCCTGGATACCGATGGCGGCGAATACCTGAACTGTGACCTGGTCGAAAAACTTCATCAACAGTCACTGCCTTAGATCGCTAACCATAGATCGCTGCCCCGGCTTCAGTAGCATCAGCGCAGGAACAGCTTGCTGACAATCAACCTAATCGATACCGGCCTGTTTATCCTGACCGGCTCCTGCGCAGGCTTCGCTGCCGGTCTGCTCGGTGTCGGCGGCGGCCTGATCATCGTGCCGGTGCTATACCTGGTCTTTACCCATCAGGGTTATGATCCCGCCTACCTGATGCACATGGCACTGACCACGTCGCTGGCCACCATCGTATTCACCTCTATCTCATCTACCCGCGCCCACCACAGACGGCAGGCGGTGATATGGCCGCTGGTTTTTCTGCTGAGCCCCGGGATCATCGTTGGCGCGTGGTTCGGCGGACTGTTTGCATCACAGATCGACAGCCGATACCTGATCAACACCTTTGCCATTTTCGAATTCCTGGTGGCACTTAACCTGATATTAAAAAAACAGACCGCGCAACATGCAAAAACCATCAGTCCGGTAGCAGCGACGTTCGGCGGTTTCAGCATAGGCTTTGTTTCGACCATCGTCGGCATCGGCGGCGGCACCATGACCGTTCCTTTTCTGCACTGGTTCAACATATCGATACGAAAGGCCGTTGCCACCTCGGCTGCCTGCGGCTTTCCTATCGCACTGGTCGGCGCATTATCTTACATCTACGCCAGTTATGGATTAAACATGGGTCACTCAACAGTGACCACATCAGCAACCATCGGTTACCTGCACCTGGACGCACTGCTGTTTATCGCCATTAGCAGTTTTATATCTGCCCCGCTGGGAGCAAGAGTTGCTCATGCCATTTCAGAAAAAACACTACGTCTCAGCTTTGCTATATTATTATTCGGCCTCAGCTTTATCATGTTTCTCAACAACTGAGGAACTTCTCTTCATCACCACTGACAGACCTTATAATCAGCAAACGATGAAAGATCATCATGCCAGAATCTAACAGACGCAAACTTCCCGAACTACAGGTAACCGTATACAGCGATTATATCTGCCCGTTCTGCTATGTCGGCCATCATCGACTGCAGCGCCTGCGCGATAGTTACGAGCTGAAGATAAACTGGTGTTTTCTGGAGATCCACCCTGAAACCTCGGCCGAAGGCGAACCCATCGATTCACTGGACTACCCGTCACAGCAATGGCAACAGATGATGGATAATCTGAAGCGCGTAGCGAGAGAAGAGGATATCCCGCTGTCAGAACTCAGCTTTATCACCAATTCCAGAGACGCCCTCCTGTTATCAGAAGCATGTAAACAGGAAGGTCGTGAAATATTTTATGATGTACACGAAAAATTATTCACCGCGTATTTTGTCGAAGGCAGAAATATCGGTAATCGCGACGTACTTATCGATATCGCAAAAACATGTAAGGTCAGTGAAGAAACTATCGAAAGCGCATGGTCAGATGAAAAACACCAGCAACGCCTGGCCGCCAATTTTGATTCGGCGCGTCAGCACGATGTCCAGAGCGTGCCCAGCTTCGTATTCGGTGAGAAAGTTCTGACAGGCGTAGTCAGCGAGGAGGCTTTTCGTAAAGCAGCCGTGCAATCAACCATCACTAAATAGAAAGCAATAACCGGATGAGACCGCCACACAAAACAGACCTTAAAAACCTTAAAAGTTTTTAAAAATATTGTTCTCGCAAAGACGCAAAGAACGCAAAGGAAAAGCTTTTAGTTTTGGTAGGGTGGGCACTGCCCACCTTCACGGTATCTATATTAGCTGTAGTCTGTCGGGCAGTGCCCGACCTACGCTGTTACATACAAGCAATGTTTTTATCTTTGCGTTCTTTGCGCCTCTGCGAGAAAATCGGTTTTTGCTTCCATGTCCGTTTCTAGCCGCAAGCAGTCGTTCCAACAGTCACAGGTTTAGAGTAAAACAGGTGTTGTCTGCGCCGCTCTAACGCTACTCACAAAAGCATCAATCTTCTTCCTCGCCCAGCATTGCTTCTTTCAGGTCTTCATCTGCCGGTTCTTCTCCCAGCCAGACATCGAGCAATGCAGCATAAAAATCAGCACCCTCTATCACACCTTTTTCTTCACCATTGATAACAAGGCGTGTGCCGCTCGCGGGAATATAGTCAAACGTCAATACGTCGCCCGCTTTCAGATCCGGAAAAAAAGCATTAAAGGTATTCAGTCGAGCCTGTAATTTTTCCAGCTGCTCGTCGCTGTTATTTTCCTCGAAACCTTCACTCCATCCATCGGTGATTTTTTTACGTTCAACCTCATCATGGACCATATGCATGAGTACACGTTTTGGCCCTTTCAGCGCCTGCGCCGCATCACGCGAATCAACATTTTTCTCGGTATAGAGTGCACCGACATAGACCTTAAATATAAATTTGGTACGGTAGCCCATACCATTCAGCTGCAACTCTGTATCGGTGCCGGGCAATGTCACTTTATCCGGCAATGTAACCTCATCAAGCTGACGTGCAACCGTCGCGGTGCTGAAAAACACACTGAATACAGCAAGAAAAATAAAAGTACTGACACGGTTAAACGGATGTTTCACTGGAATCTGTGCTGACATAGAAGTTCTCCGAAGTGGTCGAAAAGTATAGAATCTCATCTCATTATGCAGGTTACATCTCGCACTATAAACGTTACACTAACACTAGCTATAGCGTTCGACAACGACTATGAAAATAATAAATGTGACTAAACAGAAGTTTCTTATCTATCTGGCTTACATAAGCCTGGCCTGCTTTTTGACAACGTTGATGAACATTGTCAATACGGTCTATATCCTGAAGATACCGCTCACCGCAGATACCTATATCATGCCGACGCTGGCGGGTCTGTTATTCGGCTCGATGCTGGCGCATATAAAATCTTTAAGCAGTCGTTTAAAGCAGCTCGCGTTCACCGACTCGCTGACAAAAATCTACAACCGCCTGCATTTTGCCCATTTTCTGGATATCGAAATCGACAAGGCCAAACGCTACGACAGCACTTTCTCCATCATCTTTTTCGATCTCGATCATTTCAAAGACGTGAACGATAACTTCGGTCACGCTGCCGGTGATAGAGTACTCGAACAATTGACACAGGTAGTAGCCAAGGCCAATAGAAGCGCCGATATCTTTGCCCGTCATGGTGGTGAAGAGTTTATCATCCTGGCACCGGAAACCGATATCAGCGGTGCCATGATCCATGCCGAACGGCTACGTAATGATATAGAAAAATTCGAGTTCGACACCGTCGACCACATCACCAGCAGCTTTGGCGTTACCGAATTTAAAAAGGAGGATACTTTAGAAATGCTGATGGAACGTGCGGACATCGCCCTTTATATGGCGAAAGAATATGGCAGGAACCGGGTAGAAAAAGCGTAGCTTTTTCTACCCGGTTCCTGCAATGAATAATGAAAAGTGAATAATGGAAAAGCGTAAAAACCGCTGCATAACAGCTTTTGTCTTTTCATTATTCACTTTTCACTTTTCATTATTCATTGCTTTTAAAGCTCCGCTTTAAAAGCCAGGTCCAGCTGTTTTGCAGCGCGGACTTCGTCCAGACGTTTTACCGGCAGTGTCTGTGGCGCGTCATGCAGCAGTTGCGGATTATTCTCTGCTTCCTGTTTTATCTGCTCCAGCGCATCCATAAAACCATCCAGTGCTTCTTTGGCTTCGGTCTCGGTAGGTTCGATCAACAGGCATTCAGGAACCAGCAGCGGGAAATAGGTCGTCGGCGCATGGTAACCAAGATCTAACAGACGTTTGGCAAAATCCATGGCAGAGACATGATAGTCACGCGCTTCATTCTTCAGGGTGATGATAAATTCATGACTGGCACGGCGGTTATCGATCGCCAGTGTAAAGCCGCGACGTTTTGCCTCTGCCATCATGTAATTGGCATTTAATGTAGCGAACTCAGCAACGCGCACCATTCCCTCGCGACCGAGGAAACGCATATAGATATAAGCACGCAATAAAACGCCGGGGTTACCCATAAAAGCAGACAGTCGACCGATGCTCTGCGGCAGGTCTTTGACGGTCAGGTATCGGTATTGCCCCTCACCTGCAGTGGCAGCTGAGGCGGAGTCATCACGGGTCACTACCGGCAGAGGCAGGAACGGTTTCAGACGTTCCGCCACACCCACCGCACCGGAACCCGGACCACCGCCACCATGCGGTGTGGAAAATGTTTTATGCAGGTTGGAATGGATCACATCAAAGCCCATATCACCGGGGCGGATCTTACCCAGGATAGCATTCAGGTTGGCACCATCGTAATACAGCAGACCGCCGGCATCATGGACCACTTTTGCGATGGCTTCGATATTACGCTCGAACACACCTAAGGTCGAAGGATTGGTCAGCATGAGACCTGCCGTCTGCGGCCCGACAGCGGCTTTTAAAGCATCGATATCGACGTCACCATTATCCAGCGTAGCGATCTCGCGCACGGTAAAACCGCACATCACTGCTGTAGCCGGATTGGTGCCATGCGCGGCATCAGGCACTAATATCTCTTTGCGCTCATCATCACCGCGTGAGTGATGATAGGCCTCGATCATGGCGACACCGGCAAACTCACCCTGCGCACCGGCCATCGGTGCCAGTGAAAACGCGGCCATGCCAGTGGCTTCACATAACATCGACTGCAGATCATACATACAGGCGAGGAAACCCTGATTATTTCTATCCGGGGTCAGCGGGTGCGCATTCAGAAAACCCGGCAGCATCGCCAGTGTATTGCAGGCGCGCGGGTTGTATTTCATGGTGCAGGAACCCAACGGATAGAACTCGGTATCGATGGAAAAATTCTTCTTCGACAGACGGGTATAGTGACGCACGGCCTGCAGCTCGGAGACTTCCGGCAGTGCAGCACTGTCCGTTCGCAGCAGGTTCTCCGGGATAGGTGACAGTGGTGCCTTCTCGACCGGCGATTGCGGCGCGCCGTTACGTCCGTTCGACGAGTGTTCAAAGATCAACATCAGGCAGCCACCTCATCATTGCCTGCAGACAGTACCTGCTGCAGAGTATTTGCATACACATCGATATCTTCTTCGCTGCGCATCTCTGTGGTACAGACCAGGATGGCATCACCTAGCTCAGGATAAGTCTCTGACAGATCCAGTCCACCCAGTATGCCTTTCTCCATCAGCGCAGCGAGTATCTCTGCTGCTGTTTTACCGATGGATCTATCAAAGCCTAAAACCGTTTCATGAAAGTGCGTACCGCTGAACACTTTGCTTACGCCATCGATTGCGGTAAGTTTTTCCACCAGCAGGTTGTTGTTAGCAAAACAGGCAGCGGCGGTATTTTCCAGGCCTCTCGCGCCCATGATCGACATATAGATAGTCGATGCTGTAACCACCAGCCCCTGATTGGTACAGATATTGGAGGTCGCCTTGGAGCGGCGGATATGCTGCTCACGCGCCTGTAACGTTAGTACGAACCCTTCCCTGCCATCGAGATCAACCGTACGGCCGACGATACGTCCCGGCATCTGTCGCACCAGTGCCTGCCGGCAGCATAACAGCCCGTAATACGGACCACCGGCTGACATCGGCGCACCTAGAGGCTGACCGTCACCGCAGGCGATATCGGCACCGCCTGTCCTGTCATTCTCATCATTGCCCCATCGGCCCGGCGGCTTTAATACAGCCACGGTCAAAGGGTTGATCGCCGCGATGACCAGGATATTGTTCTCATGTGCCCAGTCGGTAATCTCATCGACGGCTTCCAGCGCACCGAAAAAGTTCGGCTGCTGTAATACCAGTGCTGTGATATCACCGCCCTGGTGCTCAGCCTGTAATTTCAACTGTTCCAGCGTAACCGTACCGCTGGCTTCATCGTAGGGTACTTCGACCAGTTCGATGGCCTGGCCTTTTACGATGGTATGCGCTGTTTTGCGGTACACCGGGTTTACCGTTGTCGGCATCAGGATCTTGCGTGATTTAGATTTACGGTTGGCACGCACTGCCATCAGCACTGCTTCTGCCAGCGAAGACGCACCGTCATACATCGAAGCATTCGATACATCCATCGCGGTCAGCGCTGTCATCATGCTCTGGTATTCGTAGGTCAGCTGCAACGTGCCCTGTGACGCTTCTGCCTGGTACGGTGTGTAAGCACTGTAATATTCACCGCGGGTAGTGATCTCCCACACGGCTGCCGGGATATGGTGCTCATAAGCACCGGCACCTAAAAAGCATAATGCCTTCGTATTCATGTCAGCACGCTGCTGCATCAGGCGCGCCACCTGCATCTCGTTCATGCCCGCCGGAACAGCAGACAACTCGCCAGCACGCAGGTGAGC
>JADFWE010000279.1 GCA_015222915.1 Pseudomonadota bacterium
CGTTAACGACTTACCCGTCTTTGCAACAAAGCAGAGGCAAGGACACGTCGACTATCGGGTATGGTGACAACCATAAACCCATTATTATCAACACGATAAATAATGCGTCATGGTCACCCAATCATTTCCCGTAATCCTACAGCCCCATACCACCCGGACCGCCCATTCCCGGTGGCATACCGCCACCACCACCGGCCTTCATGGCACGCATCATCTTCGCCATGCCGCCTCTGGACATCTTTTTCATCATCTTTTTCATCTGCATCTGCTGCTTGATCAGGCGGTTAACGTCCTGCACCTGCAGACCGCAACCGGCGGCGATACGACGTTTTCGAGAACCTTTGATAATGTCGGGGAAGGCCCGTTCTTTCGGTGTCATGGAATTGATGATGCCGACCATGCGGCTCATCTCTTTATCATTGACCTTGTCTTTAATCTTGTCCGCCATGCCCGGCATACCCGGCAGTTTATCCAGCAGGCCGGCCATACCTCCCATGTTCTGCATCTGCTCGAACTGCTCTTTCAGGTCATTGAAATCGAAATTCTTGCCCTTCTGAACCTTTTTCGCCAGACGGGCGGCTTTCTTATGGTCAACTTTCTGCTGAACCTCTTCCACCAGCGACAGCACGTCGCCCATGCCGAGGATGCGCGATGCAACGCGGTCGGGATGAAACGGCTCCAGCGCCTCTACTTTTTCACCGGAACCCATGAACTTGATCGGTTTACCGGTAATCTGTCGGATAGACAGGGCGGCACCGCCACGGGCATCACCATCGGTCTTGGTCAACACTATGCCGGTCAGCGGCAGGGCTTCATTGAAAACCTGCGCGGTATTGGCCGCATCCTGGCCGGTCATACTATCGACCACGAATAAGGTCTCGACCGGGTTCGCCGCCGCATGGATGGCCTTGATCTCATCCATCATATCCGTATCGATATGCAGGCGACCGGCGGTATCGACGATGACCACATCGATAAATTTCTTACGTGCGTAATCTATCGCCGCTCTCGCGATATCCACCGGTTTCTGATCGGTACTGCTGGGGAAAAACTCTGCCCCGACCTGATCGGCCAACGTTTTTAACTGTTCGATAGCCGCCGGACGATAGACATCACAACTCACCAGCAAGGAGGTCTTTTTCTCACGGTCTTTCAGTAATTTGGAGAGCTTGGCAACGGTAGTAGTCTTACCCGCACCCTGCAGGCCTGCCATCAACACGACTGCAGGCGGCTGCGCACTCAGATCTAACCGCTCGTTAGACTCACCCATCACCTTGATCAGTTCTTCCTGAACGATATTGACGAAGACATGCCCCGGCTTCAGACTGGTGAGCACCTCTTCGCCCAGCGCACGGGTTTTAACGTGGTCGATAAAATCCCGAACCACCGCCAGCGCAACATCAGCTTCCAGTAAAGCACGGCGCACATCGCGCAGCGCATCCTGAATATTTTCTTCGGTTAACCTGCCTTCGCCGCGCAGTTTCTGTACCGTTCCGGCAAGGCGATCACTTAATCCATCGAACATGGTAAAACCTAATCGTTAATCGTTCAGGGGCCGGCGTCATCTTGCAAGCTGAATAGTGGCTACAAATAGCCGGTATTCAGCCGAAATGGCCCAAGATGACGCAGGTCCCGGTTATAGTTTATTTAAGGAGGGAATTATAACAGCAGTCACCGGTCTTTGGTTATCTGTCTTGTGGAATACCTATTTCATAGGTCAAAAACATCATTATTCTTCAGCTGCTTGATGACACGATCAGGCATGGCGGCCGCACATTGCTGCATGATCGCCTGTTCGCTACCCGGTTTCAGGTGGGAGATATAGAGTGCAGGTTTATGTTTCAGTTTTTTCATGTCTTCTGCCAACAGCTGCGGGCAATAGTGGAAAGCTATTTTTGCCAGTTTCAGGTCTTCATCGGTGAAGGCGGATTCGACGAACAGCAGATCCAGCGAGTCGTGCCGGTTCAGTCTCGCCCAGAAATTCTCATTGCTGGTGGTATCGCCGCTGAAAGCGAACGATCTGCCATCAGATTCGATACGGTAACCAACGGCAGGCACGACATGATTGACGGTGATCATCTCTACCTGTCGGGCACCGAGCTGACATACTGAGGTCGCTTGCATGGCTTCAAATTTTAATACTGCATCGCCCTTATGCGGCAGTTCGGCAAAGTTCGGCCAGATGGTCCAGTTGAAGATATGCGCCTGCAGTGCTTCTATGGTTTCAGGCAAGGCATGGACGGTCAACGGATTACCGATAAGTTCATCGAACAGGGTATCGGCCAGCAGTGCGATAGAAGCGATGTGATCGAGGTGTGAATGAGTGATAAAGATATGCCGGATACTGCGCATTTCTCCCAGGGTCAGATCACCCACACCGGTACCCGCATCCAACAGGATGTCATCATCGACCAGGAACGACGTGGTCGCTACATTCTTGCTTATGCCGCCGCTGCACCCTAATACGCGCACTTTCATAAAATTCACTCACATCCCAGGCAATACTCCGGGCAGCATTCTAAATATACGTTCTAATATGCATTTACCCGATAAATTTACCGGGATAATTTTATTATGGACTATTCTAGTGATAACATGCCACGTAAAATGAACATTTGCCATTTCAGGAACTATAGACTGTGAACGGATCCACATTTATCGAGTCCACAGTAATGCCTGTAGCGGGGCTCTCGACAGAATTTACCCTGCAAGCATTTTTCATTAACAACTATTCAACGCAAAGACAGCTAACCGATAATCAGTAAAGATGGACAACACCCTCCTCACATACAGCGCCGTTTTTTTATACCTGGTCTGCTCAGCCCTGCTATTTTTCAGACTGAAACGCCCGGCCGAAGTTTCCGGCGCGATGACAAAAAAACAGATACTACTGATCGGTGCCGGGGGCCTCATCCTGCACGGCATGGCACTGTATTCCGGTATGATCACGGCTGCCGGCATCAATCTCGGTTTCTACAATGCGATGTCGCTGGTCAGCCTGTTCATCACCCTGTTCGCACTGACCGCGAGCTGGCGTCATCCGGTCGACATGCTGGCCATCATACTATTACCGATTTCAGCGATCACCATATTATTTGACATCAGCGGCAGCTCAAGTCACCTGCTGCCTGCGGGCAGCTCGAATGCGCTGATATTCCATATCCTGTCATCTATCGTCGCCTACAGTCTGCTGGCACTGGCCGCATTACAGGCCATCTTCTTATCAATACAGAGCAGATTCCTGCATGCTCATCAGCCCGGCGGTATCATCAGACTGATGCCGCCGCTGAAGAACATGGAAGTGTTATTGTTCGAGATTATCGTCGCCGGCTTTATCGCGCTGACCATCTCGCTGGGCAGCGGCCTGATCTTCCTGGAGAACATGTTCGAACAGCAACTGGTACATAAGACCATCCTGTCGATCATCGCCTGGTTTGTCTTCCTGATCTTGTTGATCGGCCACTGGAAGCTGGGCTGGCGTGGGCGCACTGCGGTACGCTGGACTCTCTCCGGTTTTGCCAGTCTGATGCTGGCTTATTTCGGCAGCAAGTTTGTAATCGAGATATTGCTGGTGTAGCGAATGCACTAAGATGACGTTATTCGTCTTTCGTTATTCGTCGCTCGTTATAAGCAATAAACACGAAATAGACCAATGGCTACACAGCCCTACTGTTTGATGTTTTTTACAAATGACGAACGACGAATAACGAACAACGTCTGTTATTGGGCATGCCCAAACCCGTCATTTTACTTGACAGCAAATCCTGTACGCACATAATTAGCCCACTCCTGCCATAAGAGACTTTTCTTTTTGAACGAACTATCAACAGCCACGCTGTTTATCACTCTTGGTTTCCTGATCCTGTTATCCGGCTTTTTCTCCGGCTCGGAGACCGCGTTAATGACTCTCAACCGTTATCGCCTGAAAAGTCTTGCAGACAACGGCCACAAAGGGGCGACTCTCGCCATCAAACTGCTGGCCAGACCCGACCGCCTGCTCGGCCTGATCCTGCTCGGCAACAACATCGTCAATATCTTTGCTGCCACCATCGCCACCGTTATCGCTATGCGCCTGTACGGTGAGATCGGTATCGCGATAGCACCGATCGCGCTGGCGTTTGTCATCCTGGTATTCGCAGAGGTCACACCTAAAACACTGGCAGCCTTAAAACCGGAGAAGCTGGCGTTTCCATCCGCCTTCGTTTACACGGTAATCTCGACACCGCTATATCCGTTTGTCTGGCTGGTCAATATCTTCTCGAATGCGCTATTGCGTCTCATAGGCATCCACCCGGACAAGATGACGGAACAGACACTGAGTGCAGATGAACTGCGTGCAGTGGTAGTAGAGGCTGAACATTTCATGCCGCAAGCACATTCCGACATGCTGCTGGGTATCCTTGACCTGGAACGGGTCAGCGTGGAAGACATCATGATTCCGCGTAACGAGATCACCGGCATCGATCTCAATGATGACTGGAACGATATCGAACACCAGATCACCCACAGCCAGCGTACCCGGGTTCCGGTTTTCCACGACAGTATCGATGATACCATCGGCGTTTTACATCTGCGCAAAGTACTCAACCTGTTCGCCCGTGATGAACTGAATATGGACACCTTAAAAGGCCTGATCGTACCGGCCTATTTTATTCCTGCGGGCACACCGCTCACCCGCCAGTTATTGAATTTTCAGGACAACCGCCGACGTTCAGGGCTGGTGGTCGATGAATACGGCAGCATCCAGGGACTGGTCACGCTGGAAGACATCCTGGAAGAAATCGTCGGCCAGTTCACCACCGATTCACCGACCCGTAGCCTCGGCATACACAAACAGGGTGACAATAATTACCTGATCGACGGTAACACCCATATCCGTGAGATCAACCGCGCCCTGGACTGGTCGCTGCCCACCGGCGGCCCGAAGACGCTGAACGGCCTCATCCTGGAACACATGGAGATCATCCCGCAGACAGGCACCAGTCTGATGATCGAAAACTACACCATAGAGATCACACGCTCGAGTAAAAACGCGGTACAGACAGCCAGAGTACAGCAGGCAGAACAAGCGAAGGGAAGCGTCTCTTCAGATTAATGTGGAAACAAGACTGTTATTGACACTTAGCGAACTTGAAATTTTAAAAGCTAAGAAAAATATTCTCGCAAAGACGCCAAAACGCAAAGGAAAAGCGTTTTATATTTCCTGTAGGTGCGCCAGATAGTGACTAAGGCATTCGCACGCCAAACGTATACTTCGGCACCAATGTGCGAATAAATTCGCAACTACAGCTTCTTCATTTTTCTTTGCGCCTTGGCGTCTTTGCGAGAAAATCGGTTTTCATCCCCATCTCCGCTTCTGGCCGTAGACAGACGCTATATAATAAGTTCAAATTTAGGATTTCAGAGGCGTAATAGTGGCAAAAGCAAAAATCCAGTATAACTGCACCGCCTGCGGTGCCATTCATACGAAATGGGCCGGACAATGCGGTGACTGCGGTGAATGGAATACCATGAGCGAGACAATCGCGGTAATCTCCAGCAACAACAAACAGGGCTTTGCCGGCAAAAAAGGCAATGCCCGCATCCAGGCGCTGGAAGACATCAAGATGTCGAAAGATGTGCGCACGCCGACGCAGATCAGCGAACTCGACCGCGTGCTGGGCGGCGGGCTGGTACACGGCTCGGTCACCCTCATCGGCGGTGACCCCGGCATCGGAAAATCCACCCTGCTGACGCAGACGCTGGCAAGACTCAGTGATACCCTGCCCTGTCTATACGTCACCGGTGAGGAATCACTGCAGCAGGTCGGGCTCCGCGCTCACCGCCTCGGCCTGAAAGACAAAGGTCTGAAACTGTTATCCGAGACCTGCGTGGAAAGTATCATCACCCTGGCGATGGAGCAGTTGCCGAAAGTCATCGTCATCGATTCTATCCAGACCATCTATACAGAGGCCCTGCAATCAGCACCCGGCGCTGTGGCACAGGTACGTGAGAGTGCCGCGCAGCTGGTGCGTTTTGCCAAACAGACCGGCACTGCTCTTTTCCTGGTCGGCCACGTCACCAAAGAAGGCACCCTCGCCGGACCGCGGGTACTGGAGCACATGGTCGATACCGTGCTGTATTTCGAAGGTGACCCCGGCGAACGCTACCGTATGATACGTGCCATAAAAAACCGCTTCGGAGCAGTTAACGAACTTGGTATCTTCGCCATGACCGACGAGGGCCTAAAAACTGTCAGCAATCCTTCCGCCATCTTTCTCTCGCGTCATGAAAACCCGGTGCCCGGCAGTATCATCACCGTCACCCGCGAGGGCAGCCGTCCGCTGCTGATCGAACTGCAGGCGCTGGTCGATGAGAGCCACAGCAATAATCCCCGCCGCGTCTGTCTCGGTCTCGACCCCAACCGTCTGAATATGCTGCTCGCGGTCATGCACCGCCACGCCGGCATCGCCATGTTCGATCAGGATGTATTCATCAATATCGTCGGTGGCGTGCGCCTGACCGAAACCTCGGCCGATACCGCACTGATCCTGGCGGCACTGTCCAGCTTCCGCGACAAACCTCTGCCTACCGATGTGTTCACCTTCGGCGAAGTCGGCCTCGCCGGTGAGATCCGTCCGGTACCCAACGGCCAGGAACGCCTGCGTGAAGCCGCCAAACACGGTTTCAAAACTGCCATTATTCCCAAAGCTAATAAACCCAGAAAAGGAGATGCCATAGAAGGCCTGAACATTATCGCTGTTCAGCGCGTCAGTGAGTTGATTGATACAGCGATAACACTATAAAGAACTTTTTTTGACGCGAAAGGCGCAAAGAAAACATTGTCTAAAAAACGTTGTTATCCTGAGCGGTAGCCGGAGGCTCTTTGAGTACAGTATCATGTCATGAGAGATTTAAGATCCTTCGATTCCGCTTCGCCACACTCAGTATGACAGTGACAAAAGCTACATATTGAAACGCTAAAAAGGCTTTTCTTTACGCCCTTCGCGTCATTCGCGTCAAACCTGTTTTTTTCTTTTCCGTATTCGCAGATAGCCTATCTTTTTTTTGCTAAAATGCCGCATGGCTAAAAAGACTCCCACCAATAAAACACCTAACTTCGAAAAAGCGTTATCCGAACTTGAATCCCTGGTCGATGATATGGAACAGGGTCACCTGAGTCTGGAAGAATCCTTAAAACGCTTCGAAAAAGGCATCGCGCTCAGCACCGAGTGTCAGCAGGCACTGCAGAATGCAGAGCTGAAGATCAAACAGCTGGTCGAAAAAAACGGCAAACTGCTGGAACAGGACATCGACCTGGAAACCTGATCAAGCCATACCTGAATAAGCTGATGACTAAAGAATCATTCGAGTCGCGTCTCGCGACCTATCAGAAACGTGTCGATGCCGCGCTGGATAAATACCTGCCGGCCGAAGACCCGCCTGAGCATAACCTCGCAGAAGCCATCCGTTACTCGGTGATCGGCGGCGGTAAACGCATCCGTCCGGCGATGGTCTATGCCGCCGGTGAAGCCATGGGGGTTTCTACTGACCTGCTCGATATACCGGCCTGCGCGGTTGAGATGATCCACGCTTACTCACTGATTCATGACGACCTGCCGGCAATGGACGACGATGATCTGCGCCGAGGCCGGCCCACCTGCCACAAAGCCTTCGATGAAGCCACCGCCATCCTCGCTGGTGATGCGCTACAGGCGCTGGCCTATGAGATCCTGGCCAAAGACGATCACAAAGAGCTGACGCCTCAACACCGTATCGACATGCTCAGCCTGCTCACCGAGGCCAGCGGCGCACACGGCATGGCCGGCGGTCAGGCGGTCGATCTGGCTTCCGTCGGCAAGACCCTGACACTGGGACAGCTGGAGCACATGCACCGCCTGAAGACCGGCGCACTGATTCGCGCCAGCGTTTTACTCGGTGGTATGTGTAAACAGGACATCAGCGAGAGCGAGATCAAAATTCTCAACGATTACGCCATGTGTATCGGCCTGTCATTTCAGATCCAGGATGATATCTTAGACGTGATCAGTGATACCGAGACGCTGGGTAAACCCCAGGGATCGGACCAGGAACAGGAAAAACCGACCTTCCCTTCAATCATCGGCCTGGAAACATCACGTGAACGGGCGCTGGAGCAGCATGCACTGGCCCTTAAGATACTGGAACCGCTGGATGAAAAGGCCGACAGCCTGCGCCTGCTGTCAGCATATATCGTTGAGCGGCAGTTTTAAAAGGCATCTACCGTTAACACTGGAAGACATTAAAAACATTTCACCACAGAGAACACCGAGTTTTATTCTGTTAACTGCGCAGCAGGTATAGTTAACAACAAAAAGTTATTCTCCGCATCCTCTGCACCTCTATGGTAAATATGCTTTTGACCTTTGTTTTTCTTTGCATTGCTTTTTGTGTCTTTCGTGCTCTTCGCGGACTATAGTTATCCACTCTGAGCTAAACTCAGTATACTTAACAAGATTCAACTGATTAATCTTAACCATATACGCATACATACAGGTAAAAACCCCCTTTAGTCATGCCCTTTCGTAAGTCAAACTGGTCACTGCTGAAATCGATCGATTCTCCGGCTGACGTGCGCAAACTGAACGCGATACAGCTGAAAGAGCTGGCGCGGCAGCTGCGTGAGTTTTTGCTGGACTGTGTTTCGAGCACCGGCGGGCATTTTTCTGCCGGACTGGGCACGGTTGAACTTACCGTCGCCCTGCACCATGTTTTCAACACGCCATATGACCGGCTGGTATGGGATGTCGGCCACCAGACCTACCCACATAAAATACTCACCGGCCGCCGCGAGAAGATGGCCAGCCTGCGCCAGAAAGGTGGACTTGCAGGCTTTCCAAAACGTGACGAGAGCGAATACGACAGCTTCGGAACCGGGCATTCCAGCACCTCGATAGCCGCAGCCCTGGGCATGAGCCTGGCGGCGAAAGCACACGATGAAAACCGCCAGTGTATCGCAGTGATCGGTGACGGCGCGATGACCGCAGGCATGGCGTTTGAAGCACTCAATCACGCCGGTGACAGCGATGCCAACCTGCTGGTCATCCTTAATGATAACGATATGTCGATCTCTCCACCGGTGGGCGCACTATCCAATCACCTTACCCGTTTATTATCCGGTGAGCTGTTCTCCACCGTTCGGGAAGGCGGTAAGAAAGTACTTGAACACCTGCCGCCGGCACTGGAACTGGCACGGCGCACCGAGGAACATGTCAAAGGCATGATTGCACCGGGTACGCTGTTCGAAGAGTTGGGCTTTAATTATTACGGTCCGGTCGATGGCCATGATCTCGATACTCTGATCCCGGTATTGCAAAACATCAGCAAGCAGACAGGTCCCCGGCTGCTGCACATCAAAACCCAGAAAGGCAAAGGTTACTTCCCCGCTGAAGATGCGCCGGTGAAATTTCACGCGGTCGGCGCATTTGATCTCAGCACCGGAAAATCACATCCTGGCAGCGGGAAAAAAGCCACCACTTATACCGATATCTTCGGCCAGTGGCTGTGTGATATGGCTGAACAGGACGAACGTCTGGTCGGCATTACCCCGGCCATGCGTGAAGGCTCCGGTCTGGTCGAATTTGCCAAACGTTTTCCCAGGCGATATTTTGACGTCGGCATCGCTGAACAGCATGCGGTTACGCTGGCAGCAGGTATGGCCTGTGACGGCCTGAAACCGGTGGTGGCAATCTATTCCACCTTCCTGCAGCGCGGTTACGACCAGCTGATCCACGATGTAGCGATACAGAACCTGCCGGTGGTCTTCGCCATCGACCGCGCCGGTATCGTCGGTGCAGACGGTCCTACGCATACCGGCGCCTACGATATCAGCTTCATGCGCTGCATCCCGAATATGGTGATAATGACACCTGCCGATGATAACGAATGCCGCGGCCTGCTCACCACCGCCTTCCTGCATGATGGACCCAGTGCCGTACGATACCCGCGTGGCTCTACCGGCATCCTGGAAGGCACCGGGGCTGACAGAACAGCTGAAAAAGAACTGAAAGCACTGCCTTTCGGCCAGGCGCAACAGGCAAGAGAGGGCAAAAAAATAGCCCTGCTGGTCTTCGGCACACTGCTGACCACCGCCATGGAGGTTGCCGAAGAACTCGATGCCAGCGTTTACAGTATGCGCTTCGTCAAACCGCTGGACACCAGGGCCATCGATGAAGCCTACCAGCAGCACGACCTGCTGGTAACCATCGAAGATAACGCCATCGCCGGCGGTGCCGGCAGTGCGGTAGCGGAGCACCTTAACCGGCACCAGTCTTCCGTAAACCTGTTGCAGATCGGCTTTCCAGATAAATATATCCAGCACGGCCAACCGGAAGAGCTGCTCGCCGACTGGAAGCTGGACAAAGCCGGCATCCTGCAGACCATTAAAAGCAGGATAAATGCGAGTATTACACCGGAGTAATAGTCTGTAAACGGTTAACAGAAGACATTTCTCAGTTCAACATTGGGTGACCGCTCTCAATCATAAGGAGACTTTAAACTGATTTAACCAACTAAGAATAAACACTGAATAGCAGACATTCGCAAAACTTATTCGGACTAAATAATTCAGGTAGTCACTTCAGTTTTTGTAATTTTTTCATAAATGTTTGTGCCGCAAACTCATTACCAGCTTCTCGATGAAACGCGATTAACGCTTCGAGAATATTGGTATCCTGAGGGAATCTTTTATTGGCACCCTGCAAGACCTTAATCGCCACATCCTTCTGCCCTGTGGAATCTAATGCAATAGCATACACATAGACATAATGTGCATTAGACTTATCAAAATCTGCTGCATGCTGTAACAGTTTTATTGCTTTGCTATTTTTTTTCTGCCGTATCTTCAGCAACCCGAGCGCATAATGTGCATCAGCATTTTTTGGCGCTATCTCTATAGCGCTTTGTAATAAGACTTCAGCAGCACTATCCTCACCCTGCACACGATAAAGATCTGCAAGATTGATATATGCCGGCACAAAAACATCTTCAAGGCTAATCGATTTCTTATAGGAGGCTACTGCCTTATCAACCTCACCTTTCGCTGCATAATAATTACCTAGATTTAACTGTGCTTCTGGACGCTCTGCGTTGACCTGCTGAGAGTTGATATATTCACTTGCAGCACGGTTATAAATTTTTAATGACTCACCTTGCAGCTTCCCGACAGGAACAGGCGCTAGCACCCTCGCAGCTTCGATACGAACAGCCCTTACCTGATCATCTAGCAATGGAAAAGCAAGTTGTGCCAGCATGGTTTGCGGCAGCCCTTCTAATGCAGAGA
>JADFWE010000280.1 GCA_015222915.1 Pseudomonadota bacterium
TCGTTGAGCGGCAATCATGTGTTCCTGGTTTCACGCTATGAATACTCACCGGGCCTGGAAGAGATCGATACACTGGCCAGCGGTGGGCGTTCACATTACTGGTTCAATGATAATGTGAAAGTAGGGTTGACACTGAGCTCGCAGAAACAGGCGGATCAGGACAGCTCATTAAACGGTATCGATCTGACCTTGCGTAAGAGTGTCGGCACATGGGTACGTATGGAAGCGGCCAACAGCAAAGGTGTCGGTTCCGGGGCATTAAATTCTGCTGACGGCGGTTTTACTTTCGATCCGCTGACTAACGGCAATGATCCGGATGCCATAAGTAATGCCTACCGTATCGAAGGTAGTGCGCTGATCGATGAAGTGATCTCCGGCGGCAAGGGTACCGCGACTTTCTATGGCCAGCAGAGTGAAGCCGGGTTCTCGGCGCCAGGTCAGCTGACCGCGACCGACCTGACCCTGTTCGGCGGCCGCTATAACACCAGTATAACCAAGCGTGTCGATCTTGATGTTAAAGCCGATTCGCGTGAGCAGCGCCAGAGCATCAAAACAGAATCCCTCGATGTATCGTCTTCCTATCAGCTTTCAGAACGCTGGCGTCTGAGCGGCGGTGGCCGTTTCGATACCCGTACCGATAATTCACTGATCGTTCCACTCACTCAGAGACAGGGTGATCGCCTCGATCTGTCGGTAGAAGCCGCCTACGATTCAAGATCATACTGGACGACGTATGGCTTCCTGCAGGGCACCGCAGCCAATACCGGTAACCGTATGAATAACAACCGTGCAGGTGCCGGTGGAACGATACGTGCAACCGACCGCCTGACACTGGACGGTGAACTGTCCTTCGGTGATCTGGGTACCGGCGCCAAAGGCGGACTGGACTACCTGGTCTCAGACAGGACCAATGTCTACAGTGCCTATACCTTCGAAAATGCGCGTTCAGATAACGGCGTAAGTGCCCGCCGCGGTAACTGGAACAACGGTATCCGTTCACGTTACACCGATACCACCAGCGTCTATGCAGAAGAACGATATACCCACGGCGATGTACCTACCGGCCTGACGCATGCTTTCGGTGTCGATTACACACCGGATGAGCGCTGGAACTTCGGCGGCAACCTGGAGATGGGTGTGCTGGAAGATAAACGCACGGGTGCCACTACCGACCGAAAAGCACTGGGATTAAATGCAGGTTATAACTTCGGTGCAGTGGTCTATTCGGCAGCACTGGAATTCCGTCTCGATGGTGTCGAGAGTTCAGACGCAATAACTTCAGACCGGACCACCTGGCTGATGAAAAATAACATGACCTATCAGGTAAGTTCCGACTGGCGTTTCCTGGCCAAGGCCAACTTCTCCAAGAGCACCAGTACACTGGGCGATCTGTATAGCGGAAACTTCACCGAGATCGTCATGGGTTATGGTTACCGTCCGATCGATAATGACCGTCTGAACACACTGATGAAATATACCTATTTCTATAACGTTCCCTTCGGTGGGCTGTCATCGACCGATCCGTTAACCGGACAGGTCGTCGGTGCCAGCAACATCATCGATTTCATCCAGAAGAGTCATATCCTCTCGTTTGATGCCATCTAT
The DNA here is from genome assembly GCA_015222915.1 of Pseudomonadota bacterium. Classification (GTDB taxonomy): domain Bacteria; phylum Pseudomonadota; class Gammaproteobacteria; order SZUA-229; family SZUA-229. The sequence continues at coordinate 1,606 of JADFWE010000280.1, forward strand.
GATCTGACCCGACGCTGGAGTATCGGCGGTAAATACGCCTACCGCCTGGGCCAGTTGGCACAGGACAGGCTGAACCCCGAATTCTTCGACAGTAGAGCCAGTCTCTATGTATTACGTGCCGACTGGCATTTCACACATCGCTGGGACGTGCTGCTAGAAGGCCGCTTGCTCGATCTGCCAGACGCACAGGATAGAAGAGCAGGCACCCTGGTTGGTATGTATCGCCACGTCGGCGAAAACCTGAAGATCGGTGCCGGTTATAACTTCACCGATTTCTCAGATGACCTGACCGACCTCGATTACAACAGCCAGGGCTTCTTTATTAACTTCGTCGGTAAGATCTAGGGAAATCAGAGTCAATTCGTGGAACGGCATCGTGCCGGTTAAAAGTTCCTGACCCCGTGTTTTTACTATCAGAGGTTCCCTAGGCAACCCCTGACGACTACTGAAGGTTATCCAGCGGACTATTCACCGACACACCCGGCTTATTCAGGACATGGGTATAGATCATCGTCGTAGAAACATCTGCATGTCCCAACAACTCCTGTACCGTTCTTATGTCATAACCTGCTTCCAGCAGATGTGTTGCAAACGAATGCCGCAGGGCATGGCAATTTACCTTTTTGCTGATACCCGCTTCTGATGCAGCCTTCTTTACCTTTTTCTGCAAACCATTCTCATGGACATGGTGACGACGAGCGATATTACTTCTCGGATCAAGCGATATCTTGCTAGAAGGAAAAACATACTGCCAGCCGATTTCTTTAGCAGCACTCGGATACTTTCTACTCAGCGCTACAGGAAGGTAAACACCCCCAAACCCTTTAGCAAGATCATCCGTATGGATTTTTCTGACAGAATCAAGCTGCTGAGCTAATGGCTGCATGAGTTTTTTAGGCAGAGGCGCTATTCGGTCCTTATTTCCCTTGGCATTTCTGATCATTATCTGCTGATAATCAAAATCGATATCGAACACACGCAAACGAACACACTCCATCAAGCGCATACCACAACCATATAACAAACTTGCCATGAGATAATAGACTGGATCATTGATTCCCTCTAAAAGCACAGATATCTCCCTACCCGAGAGCACCACCGGCAAACGCACCGGTTTTTTCGATAGAGTAAAATCACCTATATCATCAAATGTCTTTTTGAGGATGTTCTTATAATAAAAAACGATGGCATTTAACGCCTGCCGCTGCGTGCTGGAAGCAACCATCCTGTTCACCGCAAGATACGTCAGGTAATTAGCAATATCCGTAGCGCCAAGTTTCTCCGGGTGCTGCCGGTCATGAAACAGAATGAAACGCGACAGCCAGGCAACGTAACTCTGCTCAGTGCGTATAGAATAGTTGCGGAAGCGTATCTCGCGTATAACCGCATCAAACACATCAGGAAACCTGGTTTTGATCGGGTCATCCCCCTCACCTGTATCTTTGCCAGATAAATCAACATCCATTGCCTGCCGGGGAATACTCGGGTGAGAGGCAGGTAGAGAGCGGGCCTGAGATTTCAGATCATCCCAGTGATAATCCGGCGCCCACGACGAGCCAACGACATCAACAAACAATATACGCAGGGCATCAACAATCTGACAAAATTGCCAGTCTTTAA
>JADFWE010000281.1 GCA_015222915.1 Pseudomonadota bacterium
CATTTTTCATTCGGCCGTTCCTCAGCGCCGACGCCGGTTATCCCTGCCGCGATTCTGATTCCGGTTTCCGCCACCACCCCGATTCCCCCCAGGCCGAGGTCGTCTCTCCATCTTGATCGGTGGTTTTGGCTCGATCAGTAATTCACTGGTCACCGCTTCCTTGCCGATCTTCTGGTCGATGTACTGTTCGATATCCATGATGTAATGCGCAAAATCTTCACAGGCGAAGCTGATGGCGAAACCGCTAGCACCGGCACGGGCAGTACGGCCGATACGGTGTACGTAGTCCTCACCCGATTGTGGCAGGTCGAAGTTGAAGACGTGGCTGACTTCCGGGATGTGCAGGCCGCGGGCAGCAACGTCGGTGGCGACCAGGGTGTTGAATTCACCGTCCTGGAATTTCTTCAGCAGGGTCTGGCGTTTCTTCTGTGGCACATCGCCTGACAGCAGGGCTGATTTATAACCGTTGCCTTCAAGCCATGCATAAACTTTTTCAGCGGTGCGTTTGGTGTTGATGAAGACGATGCTGCGTGTCGGTTTGAGTTTTTCCATCAGGCCGAGCAGTAACGGAATTTTTTCAGAGTTAGCCGGGTAGTAGATCGACTGTTCGATCTTGTCGGCTGTTTTGGTATCGGCTTCGATGCGGATCTCTGCCGGATCGTTCATGTGTTCGTAAGCCAGCTCCGCGATACGGTGTGACAGGGTAGCAGAGAACAGCAGGCTGAGACGTTTGTCAGGGTCGGGGCAGCGGTGTATCAGGTAGCGGATGTCATCGATGAAACCGAGGTCGAACATGCGATCGGCTTCATCCAGTACCAGTACATCACAGGCTTTCAGGTTGAAGACCCCTTGTTTGAAAAAGTCGATGATACGTCCCGGGGTGCCGATCAGGATGTCGACGCCTTCTTCCAGGATGCGGCGCTGTTTATCATAGTCGGTGCCACCGTAGGACAGGCCCAGGGTCAGGCCGGTGTGTTTGCCGATAGTGACAGCGTCTTTATGTATCTGTATAGCAAGTTCGCGTGTCGGTGCCAGGATAAGTGCACGTGGCTGATTAGGCTTGCGGTTTTCGCGTGGTGCATGGCTGAGCAGGTGATTCATGCAGGCGACCATGAAGGCAGCGGTCTTGCCGGTGCCGGTCTGTGCTTCACCGGCAACATCTTTTCCGGTAAGAGCTATCGGTATACTCTGAGCCTGGATGGGTGTGCAAAATTCAAAACCGGCGTCATCAAGTCCCTTGATAATATCGGGGTTGATGTCCAGCTCTTTAAAACGTGTTTCTGAGAGATGGTGATTCATGGGGGCGTAGCATACAGGAAATTTAATCAGAGGTCGCTTTGGGGGTGTACAAATCCAGAAAATAGTTTATTATGGGGTATCACTATCTTGATTTCTGACATCTAGATATCCAAAGCATTCGAACTTTTTAAGACAAAACATTCAAATTCTTATACGTCGCAAACGCGATAATTCTAAAAACATTAAGTTTACACATTAGTTTATATAAAGAGGTTATACCTTGAGCAACGATATTGTTTACGTTACCGATGATTCCTTTGAGCAGGAAGTACTGCAGTCTGATATTCCTGTACTGGTCGATTACTGGGCAGAATGGTGTGGCCCATGCAAGATGATCGCGCCGCTGCTTGATGAGATCGTCGGTGATTACGCGGGTAAATTAAAGATCGCGAAACTGAATATCGATGAGAATTCAGCAACACCGCCAAAATTCGGTATCCGTGGTATCCCGACATTGATGATCTTTAAAGACGGTGATGTAGAAGCAACAAAAGTTGGCGCCTTATCTAAATCACAGCTTACTGCTTTTATCGATAGCAGTTTATAAATGATGTAAACGGGTTGTGCGTCTCTTGTGATATGTACCCCGTTTAGCGTTGTAGATACCTGGTTTTGCACATGGGGCCGCGCATGGACAGACCATGATGGTTTAAATAGCTGTACCCGGAAAAGTTTAAGTCAAAATAAATTTAAATCAGCAGTGAGATCCAGACTGAACAATCCAGGCTGAAAGCTCCAGCCTGAAAACTCCTGCTCAGGAAATGTTTAGTATCAGGCATTTCGTTTCCGGGAAACCTGTCTGCAAGGATTGCTGAATAATTATAATAATAGTTATAAAAAATAGTCATAAATAATAGTTATAAAACAGTATTTATAAAAAAAGCGCCGAACAAATACATTCCAGATACCTGCAGGGCGAAACAGTCTGTCGCCCTTTGTGAAACAATTGCAGAATAAAACACACAGACCTCAATAATAACTTCTAAGAACTCAAATCCAACCCCCTTCTAAATTATGAATCTAACCGACTTAAAATTAAAACCCGTTCCTGAATTACTAGAGATTGCTGCAACGATGAAACTCGATAATGTTTCACGTTCGAAGAAGCAGGACATTATTTTCGCCATCCTGAAAGCACATGCAAAAGGCGGTGATGATATCTTCGGCGGCGGTGTGCTGGAGATACTGCAGGATGGATTCGGTTTTTTGCGTTCCGCAGAAGGTTCATATCTGGCAGGGCCCGATGATATCTACGTGTCGCCGAGTCAGATCCGACGTTTTAATATGCGTACCGGCGATACCATCGAAGGCAAGATCAGGCCACCGAAAGAAGGCGAACGTTATTTCGCCATGCTCAAGGTCGACAAGATCAACTTTGATTCGCCGGAGAGCACACGTAACAAGATCGCATTTGAAAACCTGACGCCGCTACACCCGAATGAGCGCCTGATCATGGAACGCGGCAATGGCAGTACCGAAGATATCACCGCTCGTATCATCGATCTGATGTCGCCGATCGGTAAAGGCCAGCGTGGCCTGATCGTGTCACCGCCGAAAGCCGGTAAGACCATGATGTTAAATCATATCGCGCAATCGATCGCTGCGAACTGTCCGGATTGTGATCTCATCGTATTGCTGATCGACGAGCGCCCGGAAGAAGTGACAGAGATGGAGCGCAGTGTGCGTGGCGAAGTAGTATCGTCAACATTTGACGAACCTGCAAGCCGTCACGTACAGGTAGCAGAGATGGTTATCGAAAAAGCCAAACGTTTAGCTGA
>JADFWE010000282.1 GCA_015222915.1 Pseudomonadota bacterium
ACCTGGATCTGGTTCACATCCAGTTTTATCGCATACGCAGGAATGTCTTTCTTCACATTCAGCTGAACATCCGATGTCACCTGCCCCTGTAATACCTGCATGGAAAGCGGCTTGATATCGATGATGCCTTTCTGTGCCCTGGTCGACAGCAGGAACTGCTTGATCTGGTATTCTTTTGCAGTCAATGCTGTTATGCGAAAATCTCCCTGCATATCCAGGGTCCGCATCATCTCAAGTGGCAGCTCTATTTGCTCATCGCCGGTACTAGTATCAGCCACCGCTACCGCTTCCGCACTCGCTCCTTCCCTGGCAGACCCGGTTCCAGCACTGACGACCGGTTCGGTGACCGGCGGCATATAATCATTAAGGTTAAGCCGGTCAAACGTCAGATCATAGCGCAGCTGCTGCTTTGTTATATTCAGCAGATGGATCCAGCCACTCAAGGTGCTGTCGTCCAGCGTCAGTGAAAAATCATTCGCCTGAAACTTTTCGCCGTGTAATTTTATTTTTGTTTTGATCGCCACCTTATTCAAGGCATCGGCTCTTGCCATCTCCGGCAATTCGACCGCTACACGTTTTGCGACCTGCCGGGCATTGAAAGGATGCACTTCGATACTGCCCTGTATAACCGGGTTGTCAGAATACTGTGCGATCGTAATATTCGCTATCGTGTTCGTACCAAGCGCTGACAACTGCAACTGCTTGATACTTACACGCTTCTCTTCCAGCAATACATTGATGTCTGATTTTATCTCGATGGTTTCCGGCTGCGGTAAAAACTCACTGGCATCGGCGATGATGGTGAAAACAAATTCACTTAGATCGATCTCGGTAAAATCTTTATCGAAGGTCAACTGTGTTGACATGGTCAGACGGGTATCGATGACCGGCTGATTGCTCTCGATACGTGTTGAAAACTTGACCTCGATGGGCTCATCGAAGGTGATAGCACTGGTCTGCAGATTGAGTTCGGAAACCGTAGCTTTCATATTGCTGCTGCGATCATCGTACCGGATTATCGCATCGACAAATTCAAAACCTTCGATCTTTAATGATCGCAGTGGCGTATCAGCACCGGCAGTATCGGTTTCAGATTCAACTGCCGGTTGTTCTTTCGGGGCAGTGCTCCTTGCTTCCGAGCCCGCTTCAGCAGCCGTTTCAGAAGTAGATGCTGGCGCTGAGAAATTCGTCCAGTTATTGCTTTTGTTTTTAGCCACTTCCAGTGACACATCAAGACCATGCAGACGGATAACATTGATCTCGACCTCTTTTTTCAGCAGCGGCAGCACGTTTACTTTTACGTCCAGCTGTTTGATAGCGGCAAAATGTTTACCTTTGAAGCCCTTGTCATTGCCGAGGACGACTTCTTCAATCTTGATACCGACCCAGGGAAAGATGGATAAATTAATATCGCCATTGATAGCAAAGTCACGACCGGTCGCATTTTCGACCTGCTCGATGATCTGCGGTTTGTAATTATTGGCATCAAATGTTGCGACAAAAGCCAGCAATGCGACAAAGATCAAAACGATCAGCAGTAAAACTATTTTTATTGTACGACCCACTATCTTCATCTTCATATCCTGATCTTCATATCCTGTTAGGGTTTTGTTTCCTGAATGGCTGCTTTCGTTTAAGAAGCCTCTGATATCCTGCGATAACTATCTCTGCCACTCACCCGACTTGCCACCGGCCTTGCTGAGCACGCCGATATCGGTCATGGTCATGCCACGGTCCATCGCCTTGCACATATCGTAGATCGTCAGCAGCGTTACCTGTACAGCCGTTAACGCCTCCATTTCCACACCGGTCTGTCCGGCGGTTTTCACCTCTACGATACAATGCACGGTCTGCCTTACTTCGTCAGCGGTTAAGCGGATATCGACATGCGTGAGCTGCAGGGGATGGCACAGCGGGATCAGATCCGGTGTTTTCTTGGCTGCCATTACCCCGGCAACCCGTGCAACACCCAGAACATCGCCTTTTTTATGCTCCCCCTGAAGGATACGCTGCAGGGTGTCTGCCTGCATGTGGATCGTGCCTTCAGCCACCGCAACCCGCTGGGTTACTGCTTTATCGCCCACATCGACCATATGAGCTTCGCCGCGCTGATTAAAGTGGTTGAGTTGGTCTTCTGTCATTTTGGTAACCATGCTGATGGTGATTTTATGTAGATTGGATATTATGCCATTTTTTTGATTTGTGGTGTTTTGTTGGAGTTATTGTTTTGTAGTTACGTATTTTTGTTTACTTTGGCTTTTGAATTTCGCCCTGACGGCGAGTTACCGTGCCTGTGCTGTATTGTTTTTTATCAACTTATACGACTGTAATTTCATTTGGCATTGCGGTATTCGCACCGCGGGCGAGTTACTTTTCTGTCAGCAGCAGCAGAAAAGTAACCAAAAGAATGCCGCCACTACAGCTACGCCCCTAAAAAAACAGGGGTTCCCGCCGATGCAATACAGTTACCATGCCGTGAAAAAACTCGCACCCGTAAAAGCACGTGCACTCAGACAGTTTTCACGGAAAACTCATGGTAACGGTACTGCATCGACGGCTTGCCTAAGGTGGGTTAAGGTCAAAAACGGTGCTTTAAAAGCATGGCGTGCTTCTTTGTTTCTGCTGTTTTGTTTTTATCTTTTGAATTTCATTCACCTTAGCCAAGCCATTGAGGCGTAACGGGTAACATGGGCTTTCTGTGCCAGCTGTCTGAGCGCATGTGTTTTTTACATGCGTGAGTTCTGGCGCAGCATGTTACCCGTTATGCATCAATGGGTACCCCGTGATTTTTACGGGGCGTCAGGCGTAGTGACGGTCTTTTCTGGTTACTCTTTTGGGCTGTTGCAAAAGAGTAACTCGCCCGCGGTGCGAATACCGCAATGCCTAACGAAAATACCGACGTAAATGTTGAGGAAAGACTGTCTCACATTGATCCAGTAAATCGCCGTCAGGGAAAATCTGCATCACACGTCAGCAAGCATAAATAAAATTATAATCCCAAAAACTTCCTGCGAGACGAGACCCACAACGCCAGAACAAATAAAAAATAGTAAATGAAAAACACCAAACCCAGAAAAAGTATCATGACTATCCCGACATTAACCGCTAAAATACAACCATGAGCATCAACGTACAATTCTTCGCCAGCCTGCGGGAACTGCTAGGTAAACAGCAGGACACTGTCAGCTACAGTGATGGCCTCGATGTCAACGCTGTCTGGCAACAGACCTGCAATGACACCGTCATGCCCGATAACACCCTGTGTGCGATCAATATGGAATACGTCAAACCCGATGCGAAAGTGAGCGATGGTGATGAAGTCGCCTTTTTCCCGCCGGTTACCGGTGGTTAGGTTCAGATCATGCCAGCAATTCTCTTAGACACGATATTCAATCCCTGGGACGAGATCCAGTCTTACCAGAGCGAGAAGCTGCAAGCCGGTCACTATGGTGCCACCACCAGTTTCGTCGGCACTATGCGCGACTTCAATCTGGACGAGAGCATCAGCCACATGACACTGGAACATTACCCGGCAATGACGCAGCATTTTCTGGATGCATTATGTGAGACCAGCAAAAAAACGTTTGAGCTGGATGACTGTTTGATCATTCACCGCTTTGGCGATATCTATCCGGACGAGCCTATCGTACTCACCGTCGCCTGGTCAGCCCACCGCGCCCAGGCTTTTGACGCCTGCCGTTTTCTGATGGAAGAACTGAAAAAGAAAGCGCCGTTCTGGAAGAAAGAAGTCACCGCAAAGGGTGAGCGCTGGGTACACAATGATCTGCGATCAAATGAAAAATGAAGAACGAAAAATGAAAAGTCACGCAGCTTTTATTTCCGGTTTTTGACTTGCCATTTTTCATTATTCATTTTTCGTTTTTCATTGCGTTGTTTATTCTTATTGAATAAGAATAAACAACGCCGTCTGCCCGCGCTGCACATTAAATAATATCTGCTGGTCGCTGAATTTCACCATTTTCTTGATGTCAGCCAGTGTTTTTACCGGTGCGCGATTCACTGAGAGGATCAGGTCACCTTTACGCAGACGTGCATTCCAGGCTGGGCTGCCTCGCGCCACATCAGAGACTACCAGGAATGTACTGCCGCCCTCATCATGACTTTCCAGCGTTGCGCCTGCCAGCCGCGGGTTAAGTTTCTCGCCGGAGAGCGACTGTTCGATCTCATCGGCTATATAAGCGACCAGTTTTTCTTCCTTACCATCACGGATAACCGTGATGTCCATCCTGGCACCGACTCTCATCAAACCCACCATATTGCGCATACCCGATGCACTTCTCACCTGCACACCATTGATATCGGAAACCACATCACCGACCTCTAGTCCGGCTTTGCTGGCGGCAGAGTCTTCGACCACCTGTGAGATAACTACTCCCTGATGACGTTCCAGGCCAAAAGCACGTGACAGCTCAGGCGTCAGGTTCTGCATGATGACACCCAGCATGCCACGACGCACCTCGCCGTATTCGATCAACTGGTCAGCCAGCTGGCGAACCATGTTGATAGGGATGGCAAAACCAATCCCAACATTACCGGTACTGCCGGACGATAAGATAGCCGTATTAATACCGACGAGCTCACCGTTAAGATTTACCAATGCACCACCCGAATTACCCGGATTGATCGAAGCATCGGTCTGGATAAAGTCTTCATAACCCTCGATACCGAGACCGGTCCGCCCCATAGCACTGACGATACCAGAAGTCACGGTCTGCCCCAGGCCAAACGGGTTGCCGATAGCAACCACGAAATCACCGACGCGTAACTCAGAAGAGTCGGCAAAAGGGATATGCGTTAATTTTAGTTTGTCATATTCCACTTTCAGGATAGCAACATCAGCTTCCGGGTCGGAACCGACAACTTTTGCTTCCAGCTGCTGGCCATCGTGCAGGGTAACCGCAATCTCATCCGCACCTTCGACCACATGATGATTGGTGACGATATATCCGGCATCGGCATCGATAATAACGCCAGACCCCAGACTTTTGACCTCTTTACGATGCGGCATATTTTCAAAACCCCTGAAAAAACGCTGGAACAGAGGATCATTTAACATTGCATTATCCTGTACATCGACAGAACCGCGCGTTGCGATGTTGACCACCGCTGGCCGGGTCTTTTCTATCATCGGCGCCAGACTTGGCAGAGGCTGACCGCCCACAGCTACCGGCAAACCGGCAATGGCACTGGATGTAAAAATCGAAATCAAAAATACGGCTGATAATAACTGTGTTGATAAGACAACGGATCTAACCGGAAACATGTGTACTCCTACTAATATTCAATGTCGCTAAATTTAAGACTCTATAATAATTCCAGATGAATTTCTGGGTGAATTTGTTAAAAATACTTTAAATAGACAGATGACGCCATTCATAGTTCACGTCCTGTTTCATGGCATGTTCGCTGCGCCAATCTCGATGACGTAGGCTCTGTCTAATATTAGGGCATAAAAAACCAAACTCAATATATGCCGGGTCAATAATTTGATGTATAAGTTTCAGGGCAGATCAGAATACCCTTGAACCATCTCCAAAATATTTACTGCCTGCTTACTTGCAGTTATTCAGACGAACTGATAAGTTTTGCCATCGAACCAAACCTCAGGAAGAATTATGAAAAATCTCTATCGCAATTCAGGCTATCGCTCTGCAGGCACTGTTGTCGGCACAGCAATTCTATCAATGGGCCTGATCTTCGGCATGACAGCCTGCAGTAAAGATAACGGTGGCGACACCGATAAGCAGGCACTGGCAACACTACAGCAGAAAGCCAGCTACAGTTATGGCGTCGACATCGCCAGCCGCCTGAAACAGCAGGGAATCGAACTCGATGTGAACGCGCTGAACCGGGGCATCAACGATGCTTACAATGGCAGCGAGCTGGCACTGAGCACCGAGGCTCAACTGGAAGCCAAGACCAGCTTCCAGGCGAAATTACGCGATGACATGATGAAAAAACAGGTCGCTATCTCAGAGAGCAACACGGCTAAAGGCAAAGCCTTCCTCGAAGAAAACGCTAAAAAGGAAGGCGTGATCACCACCGAAAGCGGCTTGCAGTATAAAAAACTGGTGACCAATGAAAGCGGCAAGATACCGACAGCATCCGACACCGTTACCACACACTATAAAGGCACCTTGATCGATGGCCGCGTATTTGACAGCTCTTACGATAGAGGCAAACCGGCTTCTTTCCCAGTTAAAGGCGTGATCAAAGGCTGGACAGAAGCACTGCAGATGATGCATGTCGGTGATAAGTGGCAGCTGTTTATCCCTTCAGACCTGGCCTACGGCCCGACCAAACGTAGCGAGTTAATCGAAGCAAATTCGACCCTGGTCTTTGAGATTGAGTTATTAGCGATTAAAGACCCGGCGGATAAATAAGAACGGAAATAATAGTTGGCAGTAAAAACATAAAAACGGTTTCTTTGCGTCTTTCGCAGAAAACCGTTTTTATGTTTTTACTGCCAACTGATAACTGCCAACTTAAGACTTTCTTTTATTACTCGTATCATCCATGATACTCACCCCCTCGGGGCTTACGTAATAAATCTCTCCTGACGATTTATTCTATATTCTGAATCTGCTCGCGCATCTGCTCGATCAGTACCTTCAGCTCTACCGACGCATTGGTACTCGTAATATCCGCCGATTTTGAGCCCAGTGTATTCGCTTCACGATTGAGCTCCTGCATCAAAAAATCCAGGCGGCGGCCAACGGCTTCATCGCGCGCAAGGACATCACGCATCTCCTGCAGGTGGCTATCCAGCCGATCCAGCTCTTCATCGACATCCATCTTCTGCGCCAGATGCACCAGTTCCTGTTCCAGGCGGTCCTGATTGACCTCGATCTTTAACGCTTCCATACGGTCATGTATTTTTTTCTGATAACGTGACTGAATCTCCGGCATGTTTTTCCGTGTATCGAGAACGATCTGCTGTATCGATTCACAACGCTGCAGGATGAGCTCGGCCATACGCTTACCTTCACGTTCGCGGTTGGCGATCAGTTCGTCCAGCGCGGCGTTTAACGCTGTTTCAGCATCGGCCAGCACCGGCTTCATATCCAGTTTTGATTCCTGGACCACACCGGGCCACTGCAGCACTTCCATGGGATCCACCTCGGAAGGCTGATGCAACAGGTTATTGATCTTCTGACAGGCTTTGACCAGGGCTTTTGCCTGATCCTGATTCACCTCGATAGTACCTGACTGCAGGGTGCTCGCGTTGAAGCGCAACAGGCACTCCACCTTGCCACGTTTTAGACGCTGCTGCAGGATCTCACGGTAACGGCCCTCACTGGCTCGAAAGTCCTCTGGCAGCTTCATATGCAGTTCGAGGTAACGGTGGTTTACGCTGCGTAATTCCCATACCAGTTCACCGGCGTCGGTATTCTGCTGAATGCGCGCAAAGGCGGTCATGCTTTTTGTCATAGCTATACTCTCACTCGGGAGGCAAACATCTCATCTCGAGTCTACCATGTGACTTTGGCAAGCATGTATAATACCCGCACTTAAATTTCACAACTTGTTCAGAGAAGCCAAGCATGCGCCCAAGCAACCGAGAAGCAGATGAGATGCGCGAGATACGCATCACCCGAAACTACACTAAACACGCCGAAGGTTCGGTGCTTGTCGAATTTGGCGATACCAAAGTTATCTGCACCGCCAGTGTCGAAGAAAGGGTTCCCGGCTTCCTGCGCGGAAAAGGCCAGGGCTGGGTGACAGCTGAATACGGCATGCTGCCCCGCTCTACCGGTTCGCGCATGCGCCGGGAAGCGAGCAGCGGCAAACAGGGTGGTCGTACCATGGAGATCCAACGCCTGATCGGCCGTGCCCTGCGTGCAGGTATTGATCTTGAAGCACTGGGCGAGAACACCATCAGTCTGGACTGCGATGTCATACAGGCAGACGGCGGTACCCGCACCGCCAGCATCACCGGGGCATGGGTCGCTTTAAATGATGCCATCAACCACCTGCTGGATAAAAAGATCATCAAAAAGAACCCGCTGCATCACCAGATCGCTTCGGTCTCGGTCGGCATCTTTAACGGCACCCCGGTTCTTGACCTGGATTATGCTGAAGACTCTAATGCCGAAACCGATATGAACGTGGTGATGAACAGTGACGGTGGCTTCATCGAAGTACAGGGCACTGCCGAAGGTCATCCTTATAGTAAAGATGAGCTGAACAGCATGCTCGAGCTTGCTGAGAAAGGTATTAATGAATTAATCGCAGCCCAATCAGCTGCCATCGAAGCCTGAGGTAAACGACATGGAAAAAATCAGTAAGATAGTACTCGCCAGCGGTAATGCCGGTAAAGTTCGTGAGATAAACAAACTGTTTGCCGGCAGCGGTATCGAAGTGGTTCCGCAGTCTGAATTTAATGTCCCCGAGGTCCCGGAGACCGGCACCACTTTTGTCGAGAATGCCATCATCAAGGCACGTCATGCTGCCGAGTGTACCGGCCTGCCCGCAATCTCTGATGATTCCGGTATCGAAGTCGATGCACTCGATCATCGGCCCGGCGTTTATTCCGCACGTTATGCAGGCGAAGGTGCCAGCGACGAAGATAATAACAAGCTGATGCTAAAAGAATTAGCAGGCGTTCCGGAAGCCGAGCGTACTGCACGTTACCAGTGTCTGATCGTGTTCATGCGTTCGCATACTGACCCGGTGCCGATCATCACCCAGGGCAGCTGGGAAGGCAGGATCCTGAAAGCACCGCAGGGTGATGGTGGCTTTGGTTATGATCCGATCTTTTACGTACCGACACATGATTGCTCTGGCGGTGAATTACCTCTGGATGTAAAAAACACGTTGAGTCATCGCGCTATTGCCTTGAACGCAATGCTGGAAGAGTTCAAGAAACATAAATACTTATAATACTTACGTCATTGCGAGCGAAGCGCGGCAATCTCTGTCAGCGGCTGAGTAGTCTGCAGAAGATTGCTTCGTTCCTCGCAATGACGTTATCTAATATATGACCGTTTTACTCTGTAGCGAAATAAATCTGGAACACCTGCAATCCCTGCTTGGCCGTTACGGCATGGAGATCAAAACCGTCGATGACAACGAAGCAATCCCCGGTAGTTTCTGGCAGCCGCC
>JADFWE010000283.1 GCA_015222915.1 Pseudomonadota bacterium
CAGCGACTCTCGCTGATGTATGAGATAAACTCTCCGGATTTCTTTGATAAAAAACTGATCACCAACTTTATCAACCTGCTGATCGAGCTCGATTATGTACACATCGATAAAGATGAAATGCTGGCACTGAGCGAATACGCTGTCAGAGAAGGCCGTCATGCCCGCAGGTTGCTGGACAAGAATATGCAGTATAATATTTTACAGATGCTGAGGACTTCCTCTGAAAAATAACCGATGCCACAGATCGTGGCACAAAATGAGACCACATGTTTAACCGTTTAAAAACTCTCTACGGCAACCATCTATGGGCCGGCCGAAGCATCGTCACCCTGTTGGCGATCACTCTTATCACCATCGGTTTACGTTTAGCACTGACGCCCGGTATCATCTACGGCACCACCTCCTGGTTAAAAAAACAGGGCATCACTTCCAGCATCGAAGATATAGAGATCAACATCCTCGGTGGTTCGGTCTCACTCATCAACGCTGAAGGGCATAGAGACGACAGCACCTTATTTAATATCGACCTCATCGAGATACAGTGGCAGTGGTCGCCGCTGTCAGACAAGATCATCGAGGTCAGCAAAGTTATCGTCGACGGCTTCACCGTAAGCATTGCCCTGTTTACCGACAAGGTCATCATCAGCGGGATCGAGATCCCGCTCGGCGACGCCGCACCGACAGAAGAAGTGATAAAACAGGAGATTGATGAAGCAGACGTATCCTGGGCCGCTTCACTGGGGGAACTCACCTTCACCAATTTTGATATCTGTTACAGGCAGCACGACGCCACGCATCAAGCCGCAGGTGACAACAACAAGATCCTCGACTACTGCAGCAACCTTCAGGAGATGACCTGGGCTGGCAATATCAGCTATGGCACCGACCCGTCACTCAAGGAGGATGATATCCCTTTGTCATCGACCGGTAATTTCACACTTAACGGTCTCACCGTTACAGATAACAGGTTAAACAGGAGCGTACTATCTTCTGTCGATAACGAAGTTACACAGGTCGAGATAAAGGGCCTTAACAACATCAGCATCGCCGGCATCACCATGGAGAGCCTGTCTCTCCTGCAACGCGATGACACAAAACACAAAGATGCCGTCCGCTTTCAGCAGCTGACCATCAATGATATTTCACTGAGCAATATGAGCACCCTTGCCATCGAGAGTATCACGGTCGATGAGCCCGGCTTCTATCTGGTAAAACAGGGATCGACGAAATGGGAATACGAACAGTGGCTGCCAGGCTCCCCTGCAACAGAGAGCGCTTCATCACCCAGCCATGAGAAGAAGAACAGCAGCAACAAAAACACCAGTAGCTTCCACCTGGCTATCGGCACAGTAGATATCAAAGACGCTGACCTGTGCTATCTGGAAAAGACCACCTCGATCTATTACTGCCTGACTTTCGCCGAGTTTGGCTGGGACGGCAGCATTCGTTATGACACCGATATCGCCTTAAAAGGAGACCTGAAGCTCATAGAACCGCATATCAGAAACTATTCTATCGAACGCGAGCTGCTGGATGTTCAGTCACTGGCACTCACTGGCCTTGACATGAAGGGAGCGGAAGATATCAACCTTGACAAGGTGGTAGTAAAACAGCTTACCGCGCTGCAACGCAGTGAAGAGAAAGATGATAATACGGTAAGCGTTCATGATATCGATATCGAAAAAATTCGATACACCGGCGATAGCGTTTCCATTAGCACTATCACCATAGACGGTCTGGCCAATACTGTTTCCATGAACAAGGACGGCGGCTGGGAGCATGACAAATGGATCACTAAAGCAGACACTCATGAAGCTGGCGCTAAAAAATCTGATCAGACAGAGAACCATAAACAAGACGGCACAGCGATGGTCATCTCTCTTGACAGACTTGTGCTCGATACAGACAAACCTATCCGCTTCATCGATAACAGCACGACACCCGTGATGAAGATAGGCCTGAAAAAACTGTCTTTCGAAGCGGACAAGATCTATTCATCAAAACCTGACAGCGATACCCTGTTTAAATTATCTGCCCAGACCTCCCGCCACGGCACGATCGATATAGCAGGCACAGTGCGGCCTTTTGCAGACAAGCAATCCTTTGATGCCAAAGGCAAACTCAAGGGCTTTGATCTTCGACCAGCCACGCCCGCTGCGAAGAAAGCTATCGGCCATATAATTCAGAGCGGACAGATGGACGCTGACCTCAAGCTGCTCGCTGTCGATGGCGTTCTCGATAGCAGTGTTGATCTTTCTCTCTACCACTTTAATATCAAAGCCGTAAGCAAGAAAGATGCCGCAGAATTCGACAAGAAGTTTGGTATGCCATTAAACCAGACCCTTGTTTTACTACGAGACAGAGATGACACCATCCATCTCACGATTCCGATTACCGGGGATGTAAATAATCCGAACTTCGATCCTACCGATGCCATCATATCCGCCACTTCGAAAGCCGCAACGGTAACCCTCATCACTTTCTACACACCTTATGGCCTGGTTTACGCCGGTGGTAACCTGGCGTTCAATCTCGCCACTGCACTGAATTTCGACCCTGTCGTTTTCGACGCCGGCTCTGCCGAACTGAATGAAGAGAATAAAGAACAGCTCGAAGGTTTATCCAAACTGATGACCGAGAAACCGGGCATCCACCTGACCCTGTGCGGCATAACCAATCAACAGGACGTTGTGGCACTTTATCCCGAGCTCAGAGATAAAACCGCAAAAAGCAGTTCCGAAGAAAGTAACAATGGCGGCGCGCCGGCGATAAAACTTAACAAAGAGCAGCTCGCCAGGCTAAATGAGATAGCCCGCCAGCGACAGGTCAACAGCAAGAATTATCTGGTCTCCCAGGGTAATATCGAACATGATCGATTGATATTATGCGCCCCGGAGCACATGCCCGAAGAACAGAGTAATTCAGGCGTAGAGATACATATCTAGGTGCTGCACTCAGGCTGGCTGATCAAGATGAGTGATCATCTTCCAGTCGGTGGATTACGCATCCAGTAGCCGATCATCAGGAAGCCGAATAACATGCCGCCAAGGTGGGCAAAATGGGCGACACCAGTATTGCTGCCGGTTACACCGAAGGCAAGCTCAACAACACCGTATATCAGGACAAACCATTTTGCCTTGATCGGCATCGGTGGGATCAGCAGGAGTAATCTCTGGTTTGGAAAGAACAGTCCAAATGCCAGTAACACACCGAAAACACCGCCGCTTGCACCTATCGTAGGCGAGTACTCACCTGACAGATCCTGTACGATCAATTGCGTGATCGCTGCACCTGCTACACAGACGATATAGTAGGTGGCAAAGTTTCTGGAGCCCCATAGATTTTCCAGGTTTATACCGAACAGCCACAAGGCATACATGTTAAAAAATATATGGGTGAAACTTCCATGCAGAAAGGCATAGCTGATCAGCTGCCAGGGCATAAATTCGGGATATGCCTGTCCGTATAATGAAACAGGCTCCGTCGTTATCGGCCACAATGCAAAATAACTGAAAAAAGCATCCGGGTATGACATCTCAAGAACATAGACGATAACGTTTGAGATCAACAGGAATTTTATGACCGGTGGCAGTATAGAGTAATGCTCTCTGAATCTTGGCATGGTTAAGGTCTGGTCTCTCGAATTCTGATCATCGTTAAAGTCTAATGGCAGCTACCAGCTAGAAGCGGACAGTCAAAAGATTATTCACCGCCGAGGCGCAGAGACGCGAAGATAAAAACATTGTTTTAATGTGTCATTGCGA
>JADFWE010000035.1 GCA_015222915.1 Pseudomonadota bacterium
ATGTTTGCTGATCTACCCTTATTGAGCTTCATCGTCTGGCTGCCCATCATCGGCGGTGTGGCTGTTCTGCTGTCCGGTGACAAAGGTGATGCTAACGGTGTCCGGGTGTTATCGCTGGTTATCTCGATTGCGACTTTCCTGTTGAGTCTAGGGCTGTATGCGGGTTTTGACAGTTCGACTGCTGATATGCAGTTCGTAGAGAAAGCCTTATGGATACCGGTTTTTAATATCCATTACCATTTCGGTGTCGATGGTTTCTCCATGCCGTTGATCATCCTGACGACGTTCACCACCATACTGGTGATCGCTGCCGGCTGGGAAGTTATCAAGAAAAAACCGTCGCAGTACCTGGCGGCATTCCTCATCATGGAAGGCCTGATGGTTGCCGTGTTTGCCGCACTGGATGCCATCTTCTTCTATATCTTCTGGGAAGCGATGCTGGTACCGATGTTCATCCTGATCGGTGTCTGGGGCGGTGAGCGCCGCGTCTATGCGACCATCAAGTTCTTTATCTATACATTTACCGGCTCGGTACTCATGCTGGTTGCCCTGATCTACATGTATTACAAGGGCGGCAGCTTCGCTATCCTCGATATGCATATGCTGAAGCTGACGCTGGACGAGCAGATCCTGATCTTCCTCGCTTTCCTCATGGCGTTTGCGGTGAAAGTGCCGATGTGGCCGGTGCATACCTGGTTGCCGGACGCTCACGTGGAAGCGCCGACAGGCGGTTCAGTGATACTGGCGGCTATCATGCTGAAGATCGGTGGTTACGGTTTTATCCGCTTCAGCCTGCCGATCACCCCGGATGCGGCGCATCACCTGGACTGGCTGATCATCTTCATGTCGCTGGTCGCAGTGGTCTATATCGGTTTTGTCGCACTGGTGCAGCGTGACATGAAAAAACTGGTGGCGTATTCTTCGATCGCCCATATGGGTTTTGTTACTCTCGGTTTATTTGTCGTCTTCCAGATCTGGGAGAACCCGGCTAATGCGCTGGGTAACGGCGCAGCTATGGCCGTCGAAGGTGCGATGATCCAGATGATATCGCATGGTTTTATCTCCGCTGCGATGTTCCTCATGATCGGTGTATTATACGATCGTATGCATACCCGTGAGATCGGTGCCTATGGCGGTGTGGTGCATACCATGCCTATCTTTGCCGCATTTGCTGTATTCTTTTCCATGGCCAATGCCGGTCTGCCGGGTACATCGGGTTTTGTCGGCGAGTTCATGGTGATCATCGCAAGCTTCCATGCGAATTTCTGGTACGCCTTCCTCGGTGCGCTGACGCTTATCCTGGGCGCTGCGTATACGCTGTGGATGGTGAAACGTGTATTTTATGGTGAGATCGCTAATGATAGTGTGCGCGCGCTGAAAGATATCAATGCCCGCGAGCTGACCATCATGACAATCCTCGCGATAGCTGTTTTAATCCTGGGCCTGTGGCCAGCACCTGTTATCGACGTGATGCATGCCAGTGTCGAAAACTTCCTGCAGCATATTGCGACGCCGAAGATATAACAGGATATAAGCCTTAAATTACTGACATCAGTAGATACTGGATATTAAAGAATGACTTTTGAATCACTAAATTTTGCCGTCGCACTCCCTGAGGCCTTCCTGCTTGCCATGGCCTGTCTGATACTGGTCATCGACGTTTATCTGCCAGCAGATAAAAGAAATCTTACCTATGTGCTGTCACAGCTCTCACTGCTGGTGACCCTGATGCTGGTACTGAATAACCCGGCAGAGGGTCGCGTGCTGGCATTCAATGATCTGTTCGTGCATGACGCCATGGCCAATGTGCTGAAATCCTTCATCCTGATCATCAGCTTCGGTGTGTTCGTGTATTCCAGGGAATACCTGATGGCACGCAATGTCTTCAAAGGCGAGTTCTATATCCTCAGCCTGTTCAGTATCGTCGGTATGATGCTGATGGTGTCAGCGAATAACCTGCTGATGTTGTACCTGGGACTGGAGCTGTTATCGCTGTGTTTATATGCACTGGTCGCTTTCAGTGACAGCCAGCAAGCCGAGGCAGCGAAGACCAGTAATACCGGTAACGGCTCGGAAGCAGCGATGAAATATTTCGTACTGGGCGCACTGGCTTCCGGCATGCTGTTATACGGCATGTCTATCCTCTATGGTCTGTCCGGCAGTTTGATGTTGTCTGATATATCACATGCCGTGCAGCAGACGGTCAGTGCTGGCAACGATCAGAAGATCGGCATGATCTTTGCGCTGGTCTTCATCGTGGTAGCACTGGCATTCAAACTGGGGGCGGTGCCTTTCCATATGTGGATGCCCGATGTTTATCATGGTTCGCCGACGGCCGTCACCGCTTTGCTTGCCACTGCACC
>JADFWE010000284.1 GCA_015222915.1 Pseudomonadota bacterium
AATGGCGGTTATGGCGGCTGAAAAAACGTCGGCAACGTTGAAATTTAAAGACAGGCCATGGTTTGCTTCAGCGCCAGCGATAAGCAGGGATATCATAAGACGGCAGAAAACTGCCACCATCATAGGTGCCGGAATCGCTGGCCTCAGTGCGGCCTATGCGCTGGTTCAACGCGGCTGGAAAGTCAGCATTATCGATAAATACGGTGATGTGGCCAAAGGGACATCAGAGAACCCTGCCGCCATTGTTTATCCACGTCTGTCAGCTGATAACGATACTGATACCGCCTTCTATGTTCAGGCCTACGCTTACAGTTTATATCTGCTGAAAAAACTGCAGGAAAAACATGCTGAAAAATTCTGGTTTGATAGCGGCATGTTGCAGCGTTTTGATAAGAAACGTATAGCGAAGATAGTCGACAGGTTTGGTTTTAACGATGATTTTATCTCGGTGTTGAATAAACGAGCAGAGCAGCCTGAAGCTGGTCCAGATAATGTTTATGCCGAATACGGCAATACAGGGGTAGTGTTGCCGCCGGTATTGGCAGAGGTCCTTAAAAAAGAATGCGAGGGTATGATAAAGATCATCCATGCAGAGGTGGAACGGATAGAGCATGACGAAACATGGCGATGTTATAACGCTAAAGGACTGATCGATTGTTCTGATGTCCTGATCATCGCCAACGGCGTGTCAGTGAATAAGCTAAAGCTGTTTCAGCAGCCCTTACAGTCTTTTCCCGTCGAGAGCATCCGCGGGCAGATGATCGAGTTAAACAAAAACAGGTCTTCGACGATAATACGGCAGGCCGTCAATGCCGAGGTTTATATAACACCTGAAATAGACGGTAAATATTTTGTCGGCGGCAGCTATTCACGCGATGATAACGATACAGCGATCAATCCTGATGATAATGCAGCCTTGCTGGAATCGCTCGCGATCAGTTATCCGGATGTTTTTGCAGAGCAGGATATCTGCGGTGCCTGGGTGGGCTTTCGGCCGATGTCAAAAGACCGGGTGCCGATGGTAGGTGCTGTGCCGGATGAGGCATTTTTCGAACAGCAGTATGCTGACATCAGGCAGGGCAATATGAAAAACGTTTATCGACCTGCTCGTTATCATGAAGGGCTATATCTATCAGCTGCTCATGGTTCACGGGCCTTTACCAGTTGTCTGTTGTCCGGCGAGATGATCGCGGCTTCGATCGAGGGTGAGCCAGCACCCGTCAACAAGGCAATAAAGGACTACCTGAGTCCGTCAAGGTTTATTGTGAACGATCTTAAGCGTCGGTGAATCTGTCCGGTCGCCTTCTTTGGCAAACAGCTGCTCCAGTGGTTTAGGCTGCTCTATGCCATAACCCTGTGCGTAATCGACATTGATGTCCTGTAGTCTCCTGATGATCTGATCGTTCTCGACATATTCGGCGATGGTCTCCATGCCCATGATATGAGCGACTTCATTGATGGCAGAGACCATGGCGCGGTCGATATTGTTATTCACCATGTCAGCGACGAAGCTGCCATCGATCTTCAAAAAATCAACGTCCAGTGTTTTCAGGTACTGGAATGATGACAGTCCGCTGCCAAAATCATCGAGTGCAAACTTGAAGCCGACGGATTTTAATTCTTTGATCAGTAAGCGTGCCTGTTGCAGGTTTTTGATCACTGATGTCTCAGTGATCTCGAAACAGATGGTCGTATTATCGATGCCATGTCTGGCCGCTATCGTTTTTATGTGATCGGTGATGCCGTCATCATTCAAGGTGTTGCCGGACAGGTTGATAGAGTAGTGGGTATTGCTGTCGTCATCGTCTTCATGCTGTTCGATGAAAGCAAAGGTTTCAGCGATGATCTTTTTGTCGATCAGGGGCATAAGGTTATAACGCTCTGCCGCCGGGATAAAAGCATCGGGCAGTATTAACTGGTTATCATCATCGAGCAGTCGCACCAGTATCTCGACGTGTTTCTTTATCGCGTGTTTGTTGCGCAGCGGTACGATGGACTGTGCGTATAGTCGCAGCCTGTCTTTTTCTATAGCCTCATTGATACGTGTCGCCCAGTATTTTTCTTCCTGGCGGCGGATGAGTTCGCTGTCCTGTTCCTGATAGACATAGACCTGGCTCTTACCCTTGTCTTTTGCGGTGTAGCACGCGAGATCGGCTTTGCGGATGGCGTCTGCAGCATCCCGGGTGTTTTTATCAAGCGGGTTGATGCCGATGCTGACACCGAGTTTGTAGTCACAGTCATCCCAGGTGAAATTCATATCCGATATGGCCTTGATGATCGTACCGGTAATCTTAAGCGCACTTTCGCTGTTGCAGTTTTTCAGTATCAGAGCGAATTCATCACCACCCAGCCGTCCCAGTACATCTTCACTACGTATACAGGACTGTATCAGCGAGGTGATCTGGATCAGGCATTGATCGCCAGCGGTGTGCCCCGCGGTGTCATTGATGAGCTTGAAGTGGTCGAGGTCGAGATAACACAGTACATGATTCTTGTTATTGTTCCTCGCATCGTAGACATAGTCGCTCAGTTCGCTGTCAAAGGCTTCACGATTGAACAGGTCGGTCAAGGGATCATGTGCGGCCTGATGTTTGATAGTGTTTTCCAGCTGCCGGCGCTGCGTCTCGTCGTGGAACACGATGACCACGCCTTCAGCTTTCCCCGATGTTTTAAGGATAGGGGAGATGGAGCTCTCGATATCTTTCTTGTTGCCGTTTTTACTGATCAGGCCGAGGATGCTCTTCTTGATGATGATACTGTCCTCGATACACGACATGACCACATCATGGATCGCTTCACCGGTTTCTATGTCTTCTATCCTGAAGACATCCTGCACAGGTCTGTTTCTGACTTCATCGAGCGACCAGGCAGTCAACGACTCGGCGACATGATTCATGTATTCGATTTCACCGGCGACATTCGTCGTTATCACCGCATCACCGATCGAATGCAGAGTGACTTCGGCGCGTTCGCGCTCGGATATCATGTCACTTACCAGCTGCATGTTGATGATCGCCATCTGCACGCTCTGGCTGAACTGGGAGATCAGCTGCTCGTCGATCTCATCGAAGTCGTCTTTTGTTCTGAAGACCGCGAGCGCACCATAGGGCTTATCTTTGAGTGTTACCGGTGTCAGCAGGGCGGTCTTGATATTGAATTTATCGGCCAGCTGAATCTCTGCACGGCCATCGTCGGCAATATCATTGATCAACAGGTTCTGATTGTTGCTGATGGTCCAGGCGCACAGACCGCCGTCACCCATGTCCATGGTGTCATTCACTATCTCTTCTGCCTGTAAACCCGTAGCAGCATAGAACCGATAGGTTTCATCTTTTCTGTTGACTACCGGGAAGACGGCAAGTTGTGAGCCTGTTATCTCCTGCGCGGCGCGGCAGATGTTTTTGAAAAAAGCCTCACGGTCATAGCCTTCGGTGATCAGTCGCTCTATCCAGTTATCGATCAGTGATAAACCCTGCTGGTAACGCCGGCTGTTGTTGATCTCTACCTGTCGCTGCAGTTCGATGATGGCGCGTGAAGAAGCGATGGT
>JADFWE010000285.1 GCA_015222915.1 Pseudomonadota bacterium
CCATCGATAAAGGCAACATCACCGATCTGCCACAGACGGTCACCAAGCTTACGGCTACCGGCGCCAAAGAAGGCAGAGTTGAAATCATCGAAGTAATATTTGTTATCCAGCAGCTTGTAGACCAGGCTGAAACGCTGCTTCATATTGGCTGCAATACTCGGTGCCTTCATGTAGATAAACCACGCAGAAAAGACACCGCCTGCCGCGAGATAGAAGGCCGGACCGCCGAAACTATGTTCTACGAATGCCCATGCACCATGGAAATGCTCGCCTACTTTTGCCAGACCTTCATGGTGTTCCGCGATGTAGACTGCACTGCCGAAATAATCACCGAACAACATATCGCCGATAGTAAAACCGCCGATGAACACCGAAGGTATCGCCAGCAGGATCAACGGCACGGTCACTACCCATGACGGCTCTTTCAGATGTTCTTTTGTGTGTTTATCCATACGCTCTTCACCGTGGAACACCAGGAAGAACATACGGAAGGAATAGAATGCAGTGATGAACACACCGGACAGTATCGCCGCGTAGGCCAGATCACTACCCGGAATATTTGTATGGTGTACCGCTTCGATGATCGAATCTTTTGAGAAGAAACCGGAGAAACCAGGGAAACCGATCAGTGCCAGCGAACCGATAAGCGATGTCCAGTAGGTGATCGGCAGGTATTTCTTCAGACCACCCATCTTGCGGATATCCTGCTCGTGGTGCATGGCGATGATCACCGAACCGGCGGCCAGGAATAACAAGGCCTTGAAGAAGGCATGCGTCATCAGGTGGAACACGGCAGCCGAATAAGCAGAAGCACCCAGCGCTACCGTCATATAACCCAGCTGAGACAGCGTCGAATAAGCGACCACGCGTTTGATATCATTCTGTATGATGCCGATCAATCCCATGAGGAAGGCGGTCAGTGCACCGATAACGATGATAAAGCTTAAAGCAGCCTCCGATAACTCATACAGTGGTGACATACGGGCCACCATGAAGATACCGGCCGTCACCATGGTCGCGGCATGGATCAGAGCAGAGATCGGTGTCGGGCCTTCCATCGAATCAGGCAGCCAGACATGTAGCGGAATCTGGGCTGACTTACCCATGGCACCGATGAACAGCAGGATACAGATAACACTGATCACGCTCCACTCGGTACCGGAGAAGATGCTCATGGTCTGGCCGGCCAGACTGTCGGCCTTGGCGAACACTTCATAATAATCCAGCGAACCGGTGTACATCACTACCGCCGCTATGCCAAGGATAAAACCGAAGTCACCAACACGGTTAACCAGGAAGGCCTTCAGATTTGCGTACACCGCCGTTGGTCTGACGGTCCAGAAACCGATCAGCAGGTATGACACCAGACCGACCGCTTCCCAGCCGAAGAACAGCTGCATGAAGTTATTCGACATCACCAGCATCAGCATGGAGAAAGTGAACAGCGAGATATAGCTGAAGAAACGCTGGTAGGAATTGGTACCTGCGAGACTCTCTTTCGGCCAGTTATGTTCGTCGTCCGCCATATAACCGATGGTATAGATATGCACCATCAGCGAGACACCGGTGACTACCGACATCATCATCACCGTCAGGTTGTCGATCAGAAAGCCGACTTCAAAACGGATACCATCAGACACCAGCCATTCATAGACCGTATGGTTATAGGCAGGCGCGCCATCGAAAACATGATGGTTCAGTGCGATCAGCGACAGTATGAAAGACGTACCGACACCCAGGATAGTTACCGTGTGTGCGCCTTTGCGGCCGATCTGCCCGCCGAAGAATCCGGCGATGATGGCACCGAAAAGTGAGGCTAATGGAATAGCTAGATATAGATTACTCATCGTCTCATCCTTTCCTCTTAACCCTTAAGCGTGTCGAGGTCTTCGACATCGATAGTGTTTCGGTTGCGGAACAACACCACCAGTATCGCCAGACCGATCGCAGCTTCTGCCGCAGCAACCGTCAGGATAAAGAACACGAAGACCTGACCGGCACTATCATTGAGATAGTGCGAGAAAGCGAGAAAGTTGATATTCGCGGCCAGCAGCATCAGCTCGATACACATCAGCAGTACCACGATATTTTTCCGGTTCAGGAAGATACCCGCCACACTGATAGCGAACAAAATTGCGCCCAGGGTCAGGTAACTACTTAGACCGACCATGCTTTCAACGACAGTTCCAGTATCCATTATTTAAGTACCTCAGCGTCTGACTTGATGATCTTCAGACGGTCGTTACGTTTGACTTTGATCTGGTTAGCCGGTGTCTGATATTTGGTTGCCGGCCTCCTGCGCAAGGTCAGCGAGATCGCCGCGATGATAGCCACCAGCAGGATGACTGCAGCGATCTCGAATGCCAGTACGTAATCGGTATAGAGAATCTCACCCAGAGCTTCAGTATTACTGTATTCCGGCCCGTGTTTCACAGCATTGTCCAGCGCTGCCGTGCCCATCACATCGGGACCGACCGGACCGACGACGTAGACCATAACCGCCAGCATCATGAAAGCGAACAAGGCCCCTACCGGCAGATAGGAGACGAAACCTTCACGCATCTTCGCGATATTGATATCCAGCATCATCACCACGAACAGGAACAGCACCATGACCGCACCGACATACACCAGCACCAGGGTGATGGCTAAAAATTCTGCTTCCAGCATCAGCCAGATAGCCGAGGCACTAAAGAAAGTCAGCACCAGGAACAAGGCAGAATGCACCGGGTTCTTCGATGACACCACACCTAACGCTGCCATGATAGTGGCACCTGCAAAAGCAAAAAATAGAAAATCAGTAATCGTCATTATTGTTTCCGCATACCCTTATACGTTCCAACGCAAGCGTGGGAACAAAAAATATCGCTATTAGTTATTTGCTTTTTATTATTCATTTTTCACTTTTCGTTTTTCATTGCTTATCAACGATAAGCTGCGTCCGCCTGTTTATTGGCAGCAATCTCCTGTTCGTATTTATCACCGATCTCCAGCAGTTTCTCTTTGGTCATTATCTGCGTACCGGCTTCTTCGAAGTGATACTCGAAGATATGTGTCTCGACGATAGAATCGACCGGACAGGCTTCCTCACAGAAACCGCAATAGATGCATTTGAACAGATCGATGTCATAACGGGTGGTACGACGGGTACCGTCTTCACGCTCTTCAGAATCGATGGTGATCGCCAGCGCCGGGCAGACCGCTTCACACAGCTTACAGGCGATACAGCGTTCTTCGCCGTTGGCATAACGACGCAGCGCATGCAGGCCACGGAACCGCGGTGACATCGGGGTTTTTTCTTCCGGGTACTGTATCGTGATCTTTTTCGCGAACAGGTACTTACCAGTAACGGCCAGTCCCTGCAGCAGTTCCCAGAAAAGGAAGCTCTTGATGAAATGTTTGATGGTATTCATATCGTTATGCCGCCCCTATACAGCCCATGGACCGACTTCGGCCACGACCATCACGGCTTCGACGAACAGCCAGACGATGGTGACAGGAATAAATACTTTCCATCCCAGACGCATGATCTGGTCATAACGGTAACGCGGGAAGGTCGCACGGAACCAGAGGAAGCAGAAAGCGAAGAAACAGGCTTTGGCAAAGAACCAGAACAGGCTGGTCTCACCCAACCAGTGCCCGGCGTCGACCATACCTTCAAACGGTGATAACCAGCCACCGAGGAACAGCAAAGCGGTCAGTGACGAGATCAGGATAATATTGGCGTATTCAGCGAGGAAGAACACCGCAAACGCCATACCGGAGTATTCCACGTGGAAACCGGCGACGATTTCAGATTCACCTTCCGCTACGTCGAACGGCGCACGGTTGGTCTCTGCCACACCAGAGATAAAATAGACGAAAAACAGTGGCAGCAACGGCCAGATGTACCAGCTGGAAATACCGCCCGCCTGACCTTCGACGATGTCACTCATGTTCAGGCTGCCGCTGGCCATCAGCACGCCGACCAGGGCAAAACCCATGGCGATCTCGTAGGCGACGATCTGGGCACCGACACGCAACGAACTAAGGATGGCGTATTTAGAGTTCGACGCCCAGCCTGCGATAATCACACCGTAGACACCTATAGAGGTCAACGCGAGGATATACAGCAGACCGGCATTGACATCGGTCAGTACCATGCCGCGGTCGAATGGGATCACCGCCCAGGCCGCCAGTGCCGGCATGATGGATAAAACCGGCGCGATCAGGAACAGGAACTTATCGGACTTGGTCGGGATGATCACTTCCTTGAACATCAGCTTCATGGCATCGGCGATCGGCTGCAACCAGCCACGCGGACCGACACGGTTCGGTCCGATACGGATCTGCATATAGCCGATGATCTTGCGTTCGGCATAAGTGATATAGGCCACACACAGCATCAGCGGTATCAGGATAAGGATAATCTTGCCGAGGATCAGTAACAGGGTCTGCGCATCAGCCGGGAACCAGTTCCAGACATCCAGACCCATTTCAGCAGCTCGGGTCATTAAAGTATCTATCATTTCATTCATGCTTCAATACTCACTTCAGCAAAAGCCGGTCCCAGCACATCATTGCCTTCTACCGCTAGTGGAATCCATGCCGACGCATCGGGGATGGCATCATCGATGATCAGTTGCATAGTGGCACTGTTATCGCCCTGCTTCACCGTTACCGTCTCAGCCGCACTCACACCGAGACGCTCCGCCTC
The DNA here is from genome assembly GCA_015222915.1 of Pseudomonadota bacterium. Taxonomy (GTDB): domain Bacteria; phylum Pseudomonadota; class Gammaproteobacteria; order SZUA-229; family SZUA-229. The sequence goes on from JADFWE010000285.1 coordinate 4,697, forward strand.
CGCACTGTTCAGAGAGACACTCATGGTCTGCGCATCGACCGTTTTCTGCAATGAGGTTGCACGGCGTACAACGGCATCACCAGCATAGATAGGCACATCGGATGAACGGTGGATGCCGCTTGTTTCAGAAATTTTTATAGAAGTTGAGCCGGTCACAACAGCAGAGACAGCATTTGACAGTTCGACAGATTCACACTGTGCACGCACTTCGTTCTTCACGTCTTCAGAAGACATCTGCTCAAAACCGTCGACACCGGTCAGGTTGCCCAGTACGCGCAGGATCTTCCACGCCGGACGCGCACCGCCTTCAGGCTCAACCACGGCATTGAAACTCTGCCAGAAACCTTCGGCATTCACATAAGTGCCCGAGGTTTCCATGAAGCCTGCTGCCGGCAGTAATACATCAGCCACCTGTTTTACCGATGCAGAATCATACGCCGATATCGATACCACGAAATCAGAATTATCCAGCATCGCCATCAATGCTTTTGCATCGGCGGCGTCCGTATCCGGCTCTATATTCAATAACAGGCAGGCTGCCAGTTTCTCGGACATCAATTCACCAAGATTTTTGCCCGCAACAACGTCTTCAGTCAAACCACCTGCGCCGCGATGCGGCACCGCACCAGCCAGCCATGCACCGGCGGCATTACAGCCATCGGTCAGATAGCCGAAGGTACTGCCGGTCTCGCTGGCGATAGCCGCAGCCAGTGCACGCAGGGCGGAAAACTGTGGATGCATGTGTGCAACATTACCCAGCAGAACGGTGGCTGATCCAGCATCGCTCAGCTGTTTTGCGATTGACGCATGGGCCTCAGTTACCGTAGGTTTGGAGACCGCGTCCGCGATATTTTCCGGTACAGGATGCCCTGTCAACTGATAGACAGCAGAAGCCACAGAGGCAAGCTCGGCCACCAGATCCTGCTGGGCAACAGCAATGTTGTTTGCCAGCGGGTAATTAAATTCATATTCACGCGTATTGATGAACGAGATCTGCGCGTTGTTATTCACCACCGCCTTGCGCAGACGCAGGTTGGCGATAGGCTGTTCTTTGCGCACATTTGAACCGATCAGCAACGCCGCATCAAGCTTTTCGAGCTGCTCGATATCCTGACCCAGCCATGGCATCACCGGTGCGACATCCTGATCAGAGAAGTCAGACTGGCGCAGACGAAAATCGATATTGCCACTGCCTAAAACGCGCATCAGTTTCTGTGTCAGGTACTGCTCTTCCAGAGTAGCATTGGCTGAGACCAGTGCCGCTGTCTCTGTAACTACCGCTTCTTCCTGAACATCAGCTTCTGAAGCTTCATCACTTTCAGCTGCTGTATCCGCTGCTTCGGCTTCTGCCGCTGCCGCCTCCCTGGCAGCCTCTTTGGCCACCTCTTCCTCGGCCAGCTTCACTTTGAGATCAGCTACGGCTTTAAATTTATCTGCGACCAGCTGCAAAGCCTCATCCCAGTTTGCCGCTTGCCACTGACCATCACGTTTGATCATCGGTGTAGTCAGGCGATCTTCAGTATCGACACCTTCATAACTGAAACGGTCGCGGTCCGAGATCCAGACTTCGTTGACGGCTTCATTTTCACGCGGTACCACGCGGACAATCTCGCCGCGCAAGGTGTGCACGAAGATATTTGAGCCGATACAGTCATGCGGCGCGATGCTCCTGTGCTGGATCATCTCCCAGGCACGGCCTTTATATCGCGAAGGTTTCGCTGTCAGCGCACCGACCGGGCAGACATCGATAGCATTGCCCGACATCTCGGAATTAAAACACTCATCGACAAACGTGCTGATCAGGGATTCTTCACCACGGCCGGTCATACCCAGTTCTCGCATGCCGGCGATCTCTCTGCCGAAACGTACGCAGCGGGTACAGTGGATGCAGCGGGTAAGTTCGGTCGCCACCAGCGGGCCGATGTTTTTATCGAAAACGACGCGCTTGCTCTCGGAATACTGCGAGACATCACCGCCATAGGCAACGGCAACATCCTGCAGCTCACACTCACCGCCCTGATCACAGATCGGGCAATCCAGCGGATGGTTGATCAGCAGGAATTCCATGACGGATTTCTGCGCGTCTCTGGCATATTGCGAATGCGTGTGCACCACCATGCCATCCATCACCGGTGTAGCACAGGCTGGCAGCGGCTTCGGCGCTTTTTCTACCTCGACCAGACACATGCGGCAGTTAGCAGAGATCGACAGCTTCTTGTGATAACAGAAACGCGGCACTTTGATATTCTGTGCGTCGGTCACCTCGATCAGCATCGCGCCTTTCGGTGCCTGAACTTCTTTCCCGTCAACGGTTATGGTGACTGTTTCGATCTGTTCTGTTACTTCAGTCATCATAGACAAACCTTTTTTGCCGCGAAACACGCGAAGAAACGCGAAGAAAAACTTTTATTCATGTAAACCTGTTTCTTATTCACAGATGGCCCAAACCCAGACCAACAGTCATCCCCGCAAATTTTTTGATTTGCGTTATTCGCATCCTTTGCGTTTTTTGCGGCTAAGCCTCTCATGCAGCCTTCACCATGCTGTGTTTGTGTTCGACGTAGTATTCAAATTCATTACGGAAGTGCTTGAGGAAACTGCGCACTGGCATCGCTGCAGCATCACCCAGTGCACAGATTGTGCGGCCTTCTATCTTGCTGGCGACATCATCGAGCTTGTCGATATCAGCCATGGTGCCCTTGCCTTCGACGATACGTGTCAGCATGCGATACAACCAGCCGGTACCTTCACGGCATGGCGTACACTGACCACAGGATTCTGAAAAATAGAACTGTGAGATGCGGCGCAGTGCCTGCACCATATCGGTGGTCTCGTCCATCACGATGACCGCGCCGGAACCTAACATGGAACCTGCCTCGACGATGGAATCGTAATCCATATTCGCCTGCATCATGATGTCACCCGGTACCACGGGCACCGAAGAACCGCCGGGGATAACCGCTTTTAATTTACGGCCGTCTTTAACACCGCCTGCCATCTCCAGCAGATCGGCAAATGAGGTTCCCATCGGAATCTCGAAGTTGCCCGGATTATTGACATGACCTGAGATCGAAAACAGCTTTACACCGCCGCTATTCGGGATACCAAGATTCTGGAACCACTCTCCGCCGTTGCGCATGATGGCCGGGATCGACGACAGCGTTTCGGTGTTATTGATCGTCGTCGGTTTACCATACAGACCAAAGTTAGCCGGGAATGGCGGTTTGAAGCGCGGCAGACCGCGTTTACCTTCCAGTGAATTCAATAACGCGGTTTCCTCACCGCAGATATAGGCGCCAGCACCTAATGAAGCATGCAGATCGATACAGACATCAGTACCTAAGATATTCTCACCGAGCAGGCCATTATCATAAGCTTCTTTTAAGGCCTGTTCGAAGTGGATTGCCGGCTCGTCCATAAACTCGCCGCGCATATAATTATAACCGGCGGTCGCGCCCATGGCGTAACAGCCGATGGCCATGCCTTCTACCAGCGCATGCGGATTAAAACGCAGGATCTCTCTGTCCTTGCAGGTACCCGGCTCAGATTCATCTGAATTACACACCAGGTATTTCTGAACCGGCGCCGTACGCGGCATAAAGCTCCATTTCAGCCCGGTAGGAAAACCCGCGCCGCCACGGCCACGCAGGCCGGATTTCTTGATCTCTTCAACTACGTCCTCCGGCGAAATCTTCTCTTCGAGGATCTTACGCCATGCCTGATAACCACCTGTCTTCAGGTAGTTATCATAGGACCACGGTGTATCCTCAAACTGCAGCGTGGCAAAACACACCTGTTCGTTGCGGGTGTTGAGCTCTGGCCGAGTCACTTCAGGTGTTGGCTGTTTCATCGAAGACATAAAACCTGTTACTCCAGACCGTCAAGGATCTCATCGACCTTTTCAGGCGTGAGATTTTCATAATAAACGTGGTTGACCTGCATCATCGGTCCGCCGGCACAGGCCGCCAGACATTCTTCCTCTTTCTTCAGGTAGATGCGGCCGTCATCGGTGCTCTCACCGATCTTGATATTCAGTTTTTTCTCGACGTGATCGACGATGCTCTGCGAGCCCATCAGCATGCAGCAGATATTGGTACAGATGGCGACATTATTACGCGCTACCGGGTTCAGCTCATACATCGAATAGAAACTGGCAACCTCGAACACTTCGATCTTCGCCAGTCCCAGGTACTCGGCCACCAGCACCATCAGCTCTTCGGTGAGGAACCCCTTGTTCTCATGCTGCACCACGTTGAGCGCGCCTAACAATGCTGATTTTTTCTGATCGGCAGGAAAGTGCGACAACAGTTCGTCGATCGCTTCACGTGCGTGAGCAGACAGTTGCGTCATAGCGATGGCCTTATCGATTGTAGTTTCTGACGTCATTATCGATCCACCTCACCGAACACGATATCCTGCGTACCGATCACAGCGACCACGTCGGCCAGCATGTGACCACGCACCATCTCATCAAGCGCAGACAGGTGCACGAAACCCGGGGCACGCACTTTCAGACGGTAAGGTTTGTTGGCGCCGTCAGAGACGATGTAACAGCCGAACTCGCCCTTGGGGTGCTCGACAGCCGCATAGGCCTCACCTTCGGGCAGGCAGAAACCTTCGGTAAACAGTTTGAAATGATGGATCAGTGATTCCATATCGGCTTTCATCTCTTCGCGTTTCGGCGGCGCTACCTTATGATTATCGATGATGATCGGGCCGTCATTCTCACGCAGCCATTCGATGCACTGCCTGATGATGCGGTTCGACTCGCGCATCTCCTGTATGCGAACCAGATAACGGTCATAACAATCACCGTTGGTGCCGACCGGGATATCGAACTCCATGCGGTCGTAGACCTCGTATGGCTGCTTCTTGCGCAGATCCCATGGAATGCCTGAACCACGGATCATCGGACCGGTGAAACCCAGTGCCCTGGCGCGCTCTGGCGAAACGATAGCGATATCAACAGTACGCTGTTTCCAGATACGGTTATCGGTTAACAGGGTCTCATATTCATCGACATAACCGGGGAAACGGTTAGTGAAATCTTCCAGGAAATCGAGCAGCGAACCTTCACGATTTTCATTTAGTTTATTAACTTCACGCTGGCTATGCCATTTGGATTTTTTGTACTGCGGCATGCTGTCCGGCAGATCGCGGGCAACACCGCCTGGACGGTAATAGGTCGCATGCAGACGTGCACCGGAAACCGCTTCGTACACGTCCATCAGATCTTCACGCTCACGGAACGCATACAGGAACATGGTCATGGCACCGACATCGAGCGCATGCGCACCGATCCATAACAGGTGGTTCAGGATACGGGTCACTTCGTCGAACATAACGCGGATATACTGCGCACGTTCCGGTGCCTGCACACCCATGAGTTTTTCCATCGCCAGTACGTAACCGTGCTCGTTGCACATCATGGAGACGTAATCGAGGCGATCCATATAACCGATGCTCTGGTTATAAGGTTTCGATTCAGCCAGTTTTTCGGTGGCACGGTGCAACAGACCGATATGCGGATCAGCACGTTCGATGACCTCGCCGTCCATCTCCAGCACCAGGCGCAGTACGCCATGGGCCGCCGGATGCTGCGGGCCAAAGTTCAGGGTGTAGTTACGAATTTCAGGCATCGGTGTTCTCCGTCGCTACAGACGCTTCTTCTTCCGGGTCTTCAGTCTGGTCATCAAAACGGCCATCATCGCGGATCACGCGCGGCACCAATACCCGCGGTTCGATGCTCACCGGCTGATAGACCACACGTTTCTGCTGTTCGTCGTACTTCATCTCGACATGCCCGATCAGCGGGAAATCTTTTCTGAACGGATGGCCGACAAAACCATAGTCTGTCAGGATGCGGCGCAGGTCAGGATGACCATCGAACAGGATACCGTACAGATCAAAGGCTTCACGTTCGAACCAGTTAGCCGATGGCCAGAGTTCGATCACAGACTTCACCACGGGCACATCGTCATCCTCACAGAAGACACGTACCCGCAGGCGGTGGTTATGGACCATAGACATGAGGTGATAGACCGCCGCAAAGCGCGGGCGATCGGTGTTTTTGTAAGTCAGATCATCACCGAAGCGTAGACGCGCACCGGTAGAGGGTTCAACGCCACGGCTGAATCCGGAGGTTGAGCTGGTCTCGGTATCCCACTCGACGTTACCGTAGGTGAGATAATCGACACCGCAGACATCGATCAGCTGATCGAACGCCAGTATTTCTTCATCGCGCAGCGTCTCGAACACGGCCAGCGCATCAGCCGGAGAAACTTCGATGGTGACCTCGCCATAAGCGACCACATTGCTCTGCAGCTTTGCCCCGCAGCTCGCCGCCAGCGCCTTTGATAATGTTTCTACGTTCATCCGACGCTGGACTCCGACAATGTATCCGGTGCAGGCTGACGCGCGATAGTATTGGTACGACGGATCTTATTCTGTAGTTGCAGGATGCCGTATAACAGTGCCTCAGCCGTCGGCGGACAGCCAGGCACATAGATATCGACAGGTACGATACGGTCACAGCCTCGCACCACGGAATAAGAATAATGGTAATAGCCGCCGCCATTGGCACACGACCCCATGGAGATCACCCAGCGAGGTTCGGCCATCTGGTCGTAGACCCTGCGCAGTGCCGGCGCCATCTTGTTACACAGGGTACCGGCGACGATCATGACGTCTGACTGGCGCGGGCTAGGACGGAACAGCATCCCGAAACGGTCGAGGTCATAACGGGAGGCACCAGCCTGCATCATCTCCACCGCACAACAGGCCAGACCGAAAGTCATCGGCCACATCGAACCGGTGCGCGCCCAGTTGATCAGTTTATCGGCAGAGGTGGTAACGAAACCTTTCTCCAGAACACCTTCTATTCCCATTCCAGCGCTCCTTTTTTCCACTCGTAGATGAAACCGATGACCAGGATACCGAGAAACATGCCCATCGCTAAAATGCCGAACAGGCCAATCTTATCGAGCACGACGGCCCAGGGGAAAAGAAATGCGATCTCGAGATCGAAGATAATGAACAGGATAGCGACCAGGTAGTAGCGCACATCAAATTTCATACGCGCGTCTTCGAAAGCCTCAAAACCACACTCGAACGGTGAATTTTTCGCTGCATCCGGCTTTGACGGTGCCAGCACGAAGCCGCCGACAAACATCGCACCGACGCCGACCATCATGCCGATGGCCAGGAAGATCAGTACTGGCAAATAATTTTCAAGCATACTATTAAACCCTTTAGAAACCCATTTATATCCAGCGCTTCCAGCGCTTTATGGTTATTTTTCTTCGCTGACTTCCTGTTGCGCCTGTACCGCTTAGATCGTACTGCTTATTCTATGTACCGCCTGAAAGCGCAGTCTGAATAGCGCTTTTTTGCAGTACGACTAAATATGGTGCCGATGGCCGGAGTCGAACCGGCACAGCTTTCGCCACTACCCCCTCAAGATAGCGTGTCTACCAATTCCACCACATCG
>JADFWE010000036.1 GCA_015222915.1 Pseudomonadota bacterium
CAGAGGACACAGAGAGCACAGAGGAAAAGCTTTAATATTGTTAATAGCGCCTGCGGCGCTACTAACAATAAAACCTCTGTGTCCTCTGTGGTGAAATGTTTTTAAAGCTTTTAAGGTCTGCTTTGTGTCAACAACAGACTTTGCAGTTACGATTTCTTTTCAGGATCAACATCAGGGTCAGGGTCGGTGTCTGATGACTCACCTTCACGGTTATTTTCTTCCTCTTCCTGCTCTGCTTCATCGAACAGTTTTTCCATGTCGTCCTCGGTCAGCGGATTGCCTTCCTCATCATGGTCATCTTCCGGGAAATCACTGGGGGTCGGCTCTTCGGTCAGCTCAAACTCGTCAGTCTGCATGATGACGTTGTCATCGGCCCCTTCCCCTTCAGTCTCCCCGGCTTTCTCCTTGAGGAAGATGCGCGATGCGATCAATCCCAGCTCGAACAACAGCCAGATAGGTATCGCCAGCAGGGACTGCGAGATGACATCCGGTGGCGTCAACAGCATACCGACAACGAAGGCACCGATGATGATATAGGGACGCTTAGTCGCCAGTTTCGATACGGTGGTAACACCGGAAGCGATCAGCAGGAAAGTAGCGACAGGTACTTCAAAAGCGATACCGAAAGCCAGAAAGATAGCGATGATGAAGTCGAGATACTGCCCGATGTCGGTCATCACCTCGACGCCTTCCGGCGCTACGCTGATGAAAAATCCGAACAGGATGGGAAAGATAACAAAATAGGCAAATGCGATGCCACAATAGAACAGCACGACGCTGGAGATCAGCAATGGCGTGACCATACGCTTTTCGTGACTGTACAGACCCGGTGCGATAAACGACCACATCTGATGCAGCAAATACGGAATAGTCAGCAGTACTGACAATAGCAGCACCAGTTTGAACGGCACCAGGAATGGCGAGGTAACCCCGGTGGCGATCATCGAAGTACCTTCCGGCATCAGGGCTAATAGTGGCTCAGCCGCCAGGCTGAAGATATCTTCCGAGAAAGAGAACAGGGCGATGAAGACGATGAGGATAGCCAGCACCATGTGCAGCAGCCGATCACGCAGTTCGATCAGGTGATCCATCAGGGTCTGCTCTTTCTGCTGCGCCTCGTCAGGTATGTCTGTATTTTCCTGTTCTGCCATCGTCCTAGCAGCCGTTAGATTTTTTCATTTTTAGCAGATGACGCGGCATTACCGGCATCTTCAAGCGTGTTTTCAGCGGCATCGGACGATGCTTGAGTTGCAGCCGAAGCATTATCCGCCAGATGATCATGTATGGCGGTATCGTTCAGACCGTGGAGATCAGACAGGACATTACTATCAGGGAGGTCGGCCTTCACTTCATCGACGCCGGCTTTCAGCTGCTGCTGCAGCTCATTGATCTGCACTTCCTGATTATGCAGCATGCGTTTGAATTCTGTGACATCAAGCTCTGACTCGACCTCGCTGCGTACACCTTCTATATACCGCCGGGCTTTGCCCACGAACAGCCCTGCCTGCCGGGCAGCAGCCGGCAGGCGCTCGGGGCCGATGATGACCAGCGCTAAGATCAGGATAAGCAGGATTTCCCAGAAACCGACGTCAAACATGAATCAGGTAATAGAACAGTGTGTGTGATATCTAAAGATATTTCAGGTTAATGGCCGTGAACCGTATGCGCGAAACAATTCCACGAATGCGGCGTTCATCCACGACAAAAAAGCCGGAATTAAACCTTATCTTCTTTTTTAACAGATTCAGTATTCGCAGAACCTTCTTCCGCCTGCTCGACTTTCTGCGGAACATCGTCGGCGTCGGCGTCGCCGTCTTTAACCGCAGACTTGAACCCTTTGATTGCAGAACCCAGATCACCGCCAACATTTTTTAATTTTTTTGTACCAAAAATTAAAATAACAACAGCCAGTAGGATCAATAACTGCCAAATGCTAATACCCATAATATTTACTCTCTAAAATCTTTAAAACTTAATTGTTAACCATCAAATTCAGCGCCGCGAATCATCACAACGCTCAGCGCGCTGCTTTCTCATCATGCCCGGAAACCCCGAAACGACGCGCCAGCTCATCTAAGACATCATCTGCTGATAAATCCTGCGATGCCAATAATACCATGGTATGAAACCAGAGGTCAGCGACCTCATAGACCAGCTTGTCCTTGCCGGCAGTACCATGGACGGCATCTTTCGCTGCCATCACCGTCTCGGTGGCTTCTTCACCGACTTTTTTAAGGATAGCATCCAGTCCCTTGTCATACAGACTGGCGACATAGGAAGAATCAGCTGCTGCACCTTTTCGCTGCTCCAGTATGTCGGTCAGCTGACGCAGTATCTCAGAATTATTCATCGTAGTAGTCTACCACCGTGTAACGGAACAAATCTCTCCGTATCATTTAGCAGGATAGATCTCATCAGGATCTTTGATCACATCTTCCACTGTCACCCACCGATCACCCTGTAGCTGGCGGTAAAAACAGCTCTCACGCCCGGTATGACAGGCGATGCCGCCTACCTGTTCGACTTCGAGCAGGATTACATCTTCATCGCAGTCGAAACGTATATCGACAATTTTCTGGGTATGGCCGGATTCTTCACCCTTGTGCCACAGCTTCTGCCGCGAACGTGACCAGTACACGGCTTCCTTTTTCTCCGCGGTCTGGCGTAGGGACTCACGGTTCATCCACGCCATCATCAGGATCTTTCCGCTACTCGCATCCTGAGCTATAGCGGGGATTAAACCCTGTTCATTAAAATTGATCTCGTCTAACCAGCTCATTATGCCCTGTCGTCTTTCGTGGCCCTTAATCACAGATAATCACAAACGCATCTCGATACCGCGATCTGCCATATGCTGCTTGGCTTCGTGGATGGTGTACTCGGCAAAATGGAAGATACTAGCGGCCAGTACGGCATCCGCATGGCCTTCGATAACGCCATCAGCCAGATGATCCAGTGTGCCGACACCGCCTGAGGCGATGACCGGTACGGAGACCGCATCACTGATAGCGCGGGTCAATGGCAGGTCAAAACCGATCTTGGTGCCGTCGCGATCCATGCTGGTCAGCAGTATCTCACCAGCGCCGTAATCGACCATTTTCACCGCCCACTCGATCGCATCCAGGCCGGTCGGTTTTCTGCCGCCGTGGGTAAAGATCTCCCAGCGCAGTGGCTCACCTTCGGCACTGACTTTTTTTGCGTCGATAGCAACCACGATACACTGTGAGCCGACTTTATCGCTGGCTTCACGGACAAACTCCGGGTTAAATACTGCCGCCGTATTGATGGCGACCTTGTCAGCACCGGCATTGAGCATACGGCGCACATCATCCACCGTGCGGATACCACCACCGACAGTCAACGGAATAAACACTTCATTGGCGACATTCTCGACCACGTTTACGATGGTCTCACGATCATCCGAACTGGCCGTAATATCGAGAAAAGTGATCTCATCTGCGCCTTCCTCGTCATAACGCCTTGCGACTTCGACCGGGTCACCGGCATCGCGGATATCGACAAATTGCACGCCTTTTACCACGCGACCGTTATCGACATCGAGACAGGGGATTATTCGTTTTGCTAATGCCATTGGGGATTGGTTTTAAGTTATATATTTTAAGTTGTATATTACTGAGACGGCCGCCACTTACCTGACCGCTACTCATGGCCGCCCTACTCGCTATTCTTATCCAGCCATTCCTGTGCTTCTTTCAGGTCGATGGTACCTTCGTAGATCGCACGACCGGTGATCGCACCCATGATACCTTCATCGGCGACGGCGTTTAATGCTTTCAGATCATCCATCGAGGTAATTCCGCCAGATGCAATGACTGGAATATTGACTGCCTGCGCCATTTTCAGGGTGGCTTCTACATTCACGCCCTGCATCATACCGTCACGTGAGATATCAGTATAGACGATAGCTTCGACACCATCGTTTTCGAAACGTTTCGCCATATCGATAACATCGTGCCTGGACAGCTTAGACCAGCCATCGGTCGCTACCTTTCCGTCTTTGGCGTCCAGCCCGACGATGATATGTGTCGGAAACTCAGCGCAGACCTCGGCGATAAAATGCGGTTCATTGACGGCCTTGGTACCGACGATCAGATAATTTACCCCGGCATCCAGGTAGGCGGCGATGGTATCTTCATCACGGATACCGCCACCGAGCTGAATTTTAAGGTCCGGATAGGCCGAGGCGATATCATGTATGACATCGGCATTTTTCGGTTTGCCGGCAAAAGCACCGTCGAGATCAACGATATGCAGGCGGCGTGCACCGGCCTCCACCCATTTCCCGGCCATCGCCACCGGATCATCAGAAAAAACCGTGCTGTCATCCATATCGCCCTGGCGCAAACGCACACATTGTCCATCTTTTAAATCAATCGCAGGTATTAATAGCATTTTCTGTCTCGTTCTCCTGTTAATGTATCTGTGGCTACGTTATGTTTGACCGTTCCAGCGGCAAAAGTTTTTTAATAATTGCAATCCATCATGGGCGCTTTTTTCGGGATGAAACTGCGCAGCAAAAACATTGTCCCTGGCGATCACCGATACAAAATCGATACCGTATTCAGTGGTGCCGGCGACCAGGCCTTCATCTTCAGGATCCACATAATAACTGTGCACGAAGTAAAAACGGCTGTCGTCTTTGATATCCTGCCACAATGGATGAGACCGCTTCTGACTCACCTTGTTCCAGCCCATGTGCGGAATCTTCAGGTCCTGCATCTGCGACTTTAGTTTTTCATCAGCCGATTTATCATTGGCAAAGGCACGCACGACACCAGCGTACAGCCCCATACAGTCTACGCCCTGATTCTCTTCACTGCGTGACATCAATACCTGCATGCCCATACAGATACCAAGAAAAGGTTTTTCATGGGCAGCCTTCATCACCACGGCTTCCAGCTGAATATCCTGCAGGTGCTGCATACAGCCGCGGACCGCGCCCTGGCCCGGAAAGACAACCCGTTCAGCATTTTCGATCTCTCTGGCATCAGAAGTGATGACAACCCGCTGGTTTTCAGCAGTGACATGCTCCAGTGCTTTCGACACAGAACGCAGATTCCCCATGCCGTAGTCGACGACAGCTATAACTGAGCTCATGAGCGGTACCCGCTCAAATGAAAAATGAAAAATGAAAAATGAAAAATCATAAAACTAAAAATCAATTATGGACGAACGACAGATAACCTGAAATAAATGGCTACAAACTTCCTTTGGTGCTGGGCATTAGACCCTGCATGCGCGGGTCAGCAGCTAAAGCCATGCGTACTGCACGACCGAAGGCCTTGAACACCGTCTCTGCGATATGGTGCGCATTATTGCCGCTCAGGTTATCGATATGCAGGGTTAC
>JADFWE010000286.1 GCA_015222915.1 Pseudomonadota bacterium
ACGAATGGCAGTTCGCGCACGATTATCGCAGAGTTCGTCGAGAGCGAAACCATTCCGTCAGAGCAGGTACCGGATTTCGAGACAGACGAAGAGTTTATCGTCCGCCATCTGGTCAAGAGCGGTAACCGCGATATACAGGGTGCTGACTTTTCATGGTTGCTGAAAGATACGATAGAACAGAAGACACTGCCTGTTGATGTCATGGTGCTGGAGCGTTCAGAGTGGGGTGATTTCTACGGTTACCTGCAGTCGCTGCAGGAATCTGGAGAGCAGGTCGCGCTGCAGGCTGCTCTGGCTGAGAACGATGAAGCGAACATATGGGACGAGTTTCAGTCGCGCCTGGACCGGGTCGATGAGCTGCGTGATGAGATCCATGATCTGGAAGTCAAAGATATCGGTGCCATCAATTATCGACTGGAAGCATTACGCCTGGAACGGCGCAAGCTGGAGATGCAGGGTAAAGATACGCCGCAGGCATTAACCGGGATACAGGCTGAACGGCAGAGTCTTGAAAAAGATTACAGCGTTCTGGAAAAGCAGCTAAAAGTTTTGTACGAGTCCATCGCGCGTGATGCTATCACCGCAAAGATATCTGATGGCTCTATCGTTACCATACCTCTGGAAAAAATCCATAAAGCCTGGCGGCCGAATGATCTGAGTTTTATCGATAAGGTGATCTTCTATTTCGGTGCGTTATGGGATTTCATCTCTGAAGATCCGAGAGAAGCCAATACCGAAGGCGGTGTGTTCCCGGCGATCTTCGGCACGGTGATGATGGTGTTGTTGATGTCGGTGATGGTGACACCCTTTGGTGTGGTCGCTGCCATCTACCTGCGCGAGTATGCCAAACAGGGAATCTTTACCCGTATCATCCGGATCGCGGTCAATAATCTCGCCGGTGTGCCGTCCATCGTCTACGGTATTTTCGGACTTGGCTTCTTTATCTATTTTCTTGGCGGCTCGATCGATCAGCTGTTCTATGCTGAAGCACTGCCGGCGCCGACCTTCGGTACGCCGGGCCTGTTATGGTCATCGCTGACGCTGGCCATCCTGACACTACCGGTGGTTATCGTTACCACTGAAGAAGGGCTGGCCCGTATCCCGCGGAGTTTGCGTGAAGGCAGTATCGCACTGGGTGCGACCAAGGCAGAGACCCTATGGCGTGTAGTATTACCGATGGCCAGTCCGGCGATCATGACCGGTCTGATCCTCGCGGTGGCACGTGCTGCTGGTGAAGTTGCGCCGCTGATGCTGGTCGGTGTGGTAAAACTTGCACCGACCCTGCCGCTGGATGGTAACTTCCCGTATATGCATCTGGACAGGAAGTTCATGCACCTGGGTTTTCATATCTATGATGTGGGTTTCCAGAGCCCTAACGTGGAAGCGGCAAGGCCGCTGGTTTATGCCACCGCATTTTTACTGGTGCTGGTAATCGTGGTATTAAACTTGAGTGCTATCCGTATGCGAAACCGGTTGCGTGAGAAATACCGGTCGCTGGATAATTAGCAGGGAAGGAAGAGGTTTTTATCTCGCAGAGGCGCAAACAGCGCTAAGGTGTTGAATGGTTTCTTTGTGTGCTCTGCGCCTCTGCGAGAAAATATTGAATTTAAATTTATCTGTAATAGCAGTTTTAAAAACTATTAATGAATATTATGACAAAAGATAACGCTCCAGAAAAGGCGGGCCCGATAACGGCAAGCATCGACCCTTCTGTTATCAAGACAGGAGCGAACAGCAACAGTGAAGATTACCTGTTACAGGTAAATGACCTGAGCCTGTTCTATGGTCAGGCGCAGGCGCTGAACGGCATTTCATTCCGTATGAAAAGAAACTGCGTTACAGCGTTTATCGGCCCCAGCGGTTGTGGTAAATCGACCCTGTTGCGCTGTTTCAACCGCATGAATGATCTCATCGATGATGTGCATGTCGAAGGTGAGATCAATCTCGACGGTAAAAACATCTACGATAAGGATGTCGATATCACCGCCCTGCGTCAACGTATCGGCATGGTGTTTCAGAAACCTAACCCGTTCCCGATGAGCATCTTCGAGAATGTCTCTTACGGGCTGCGCCTGCAGGGTGTAACTAAACGCCGTGAGCTCGAAGAAAAAGTCGAGTGGGCGTTAAAAGGTGCAGCATTATGGGATGAGGTGAAAGATCGCCTCGATGAAAATGCGCTGGGTATGTCCGGCGGTCAGCAGCAGCGACTGGTGATCGCGCGGGCGATCGCCATCGAGCCTGAGATATTATTGCTCGATGAGCCGGCATCGGC
>JADFWE010000037.1 GCA_015222915.1 Pseudomonadota bacterium
ATCTTGCGGGCGCGAACAGGCTGAGTTCACTGTATCGTTCATTAATAATGCTCATCGTGTTATCTAGCTGCTGCCACTGTTTGTTGCTTTCTGCTGTGCTGAATAATTCCATTAACGGGAATATGGTAATACTTGACTCTTTTACTTGGTTATTTAATATGGAGTAGTGTACTAAACAGGAGAGACATCATGCATATTCGTACGACAACAGACCCTATCTCGTTACACGATGTTCCTGATCCTGAGCACCATCCCTGCTTGTACGAGGGAGATGGTGTGAACGGGCTGGAAA
The DNA here is from genome assembly GCA_015222915.1 of Pseudomonadota bacterium. Classification (GTDB taxonomy): domain Bacteria; phylum Pseudomonadota; class Gammaproteobacteria; order SZUA-229; family SZUA-229. The sequence continues at coordinate 293 of JADFWE010000037.1, forward strand.
TTTATTTCGAGAATGAGGAAAACAAAAAGATCTATATGGATATGGAGCTAGAGGATAGAAAAGTGCTGATGGGTAATGATACCGAGGATTATATTGCTGAAGGTTAAAACTGCAAGCACTAAAAATACTAGAGGTGCCCTTAAGACGATTCTACTTTTATATGTCTGCTTTTTTGCGCCCAGGGATGGGCTGAGTGTAGCTGCTAGCCGGGCCTCTGGTTTCAGGCCTGTTATGGGAGGTGTGCCATGTTAAGAAGGTTGTATTTTTTATTTCCTGATGAACCACATGCTCAGCGCGTAGTGGATAAGTTGCTCGGTCTCGATATTCCTGAGCGACGTATCCACTCGATTGCACGGGGTGTTGAGCTCGAGACTCTGCCTCAATCAACGCAGCGGCAGAAAAATGATACTGCTTATTATCTTGAGTGGTTTTTCTGGAGGGCTAATCTAGCTGTTTTTGTACTCGCATTGATAGCATCTGTTATTGCGCTGGTAGCTGGTGAATTTATCTGGATCATGGTCTCTCTGGCGGTAATGGCGGTGACTTTTATTGCTGGTGAGCAATTTGTGGTTCATGTGCCGGATGTGCACCTGGCCGAGTTTGCTGATGCGTTATCGCACGGCGAAATTTTATTGATGATTGATGTGCCATCCAGCCGTGTCGCCGAGATTGAAAGCTTTGTACATCATAGGTACCCGGAGGCGGCTGTTGGTGGAGTTGGCTGGTCGATGGACGCTTTTGGCATCTGAGCTGTTCCTGATTAAATCAATCAAAAGTACCATGCAAGCTGCGCGAATATATTCAGTTCAGTACTTAGCTGTTTACCGGGGATGCCTGAGTCGATACCCCCATATTCTGTTCCATCAGCGCCGACCGGCAGGCTGAGAGCGGCCAGCAGCTGCCAGTCCTGTTTCAGGTCGTAACTGCTGACCAGCTGCGCCAGAAAGGAACCGTCACTGGCGTTGATGAAGATATTGGGTGTTAGCAGCCAGAGTGGTGTCATTTCTACCATGGCAGACGCTACTATGTAGTGGCGGCCAAGGGTGAAGAGTTCGCCGCGGATTATTCTTTCTGTCAGCTCGGGATTGTCTGCAAGAGCTGCCGGGCTGTAGTCGCCGCTGTTCTGACCAAAACCATTGTAGAAATATTCGATGATACCACTGACGTTGTGATCCCAGCTTACCCATGAATAGCTCATGCTGGTGACCAGGCTGAATATATTTTCTGAGGATGTTGTTGCCGTAGCATTCGTACGGGTGAATGTAACGTCGCCGCGCCACATGGCGCCACCGACATCAGCGATACCGCCGATACCCAGGATGATATCTTTATAGTGTTCGGCGAGCAGCAGATCAAACTCAGTGTTGCCGGCAAAACCGTGGTATTTGGCAGCAACAGAGGCCACATCATCGCTGACATCACCATTACCGTCACGCCGGATGACCCAGACAGCCTGCAGGTCGTTACCATTGTTCTGCAGGTATTGGCCGTACAGCATGTCGTCACCGGTTTTGTACTCTTTATCGACAGCAGCAGGGTCGAACGGGTTGAAAAAATCCATCGGCGTGTACACCAGGCCGTTGCCCCAGCTGACGGCCTGACGACCGAATCGTGCCACGGCATTATCGCCGGTAACATCGATGGTCAAACGGTCGAGACGGTGAGCGAGTACGCTGTTATTGTCCTGCGAGATGATGCGGGTTAGATCGAACAGGCGATTGTCATCATCAGGGATCCGGTTGGGGATGATGGGATTAACCGGCAGGCTGTTGGAGAGGGTGATGCTGTCACCGTATTGGGCGATCATCTGGTAGTCAGCGGCGATGGATACTTTGTTTGCGTGCCAGTCGGCCTTTAGGCGCAGGTCACCATTATGATCGATCGAAGGTGTGTCGATGTAATCGAGGAACAGGCTGTCATCGGGAAATGTATTGAGCAGGAATAAATATTTAGCGTGGCCGCCTCTGAATTCCGGCAGTCCGGTATCCTGCTGGTTTGTGTCATTGTTGGTGCCATCATTGGTGTCAGCGGCCGACACGCTCATCAGTGGCGCACAGATCAACAGGATGGGCAGCAGGCAACGGATCATTGAGCCTTATTGTTGACGGTCTGGACGTTGATGGTCTGGTCGTTGTTGATCTGATCACTTATGATCTTGCCATCTTCCATCCCGATAAGGCGTTTGGCATATTTCATTACCCGGATATCGTGGGTGGCGATAACAAAAGTGATGTGATGGTGCCGGTTTAGCTGGGTGAATAGATCCATCAGCTGGCTGGAAGCTACCGAGTCCAGGTTTGCGGTAGGTTCATCAGCAAGGATCAGCGTCGGTTGACTGACGATGGCGCGGGCAACGGCGACACGCTGTTGCTGGCCGCCGGAAAGCTGAGCGGGGCGACGGTCTTCCATACCTTCGAGGCCGACTTCTTTTAAGATGGCATGTGATTTTTGTGAACGTTCTGCGGCTGACATACCGCTTACCTGCATCACGAACTCGACGTTCTCGCGTGCGGTTAATACCGGTATCAGGTTGTAGGCTTGAAATACGAAACCGATATTATGTAATCGCATGTCGGCGAGTGCACCCTTGCCCAGTTTGTCGATACGGATATCACCGATAGAGATTTCACCGCTATCGGGTGTGTCCAGGCCGCCGATAGCATTGAGTAGCGTGGTTTTTCCGGAACCTGACGGACCGGACAGGCAAACGAAATCGCCTTTTTCGATAATGATGGAAACATTGTTCAGCCCGGTGATGATCTCTTCACCCTGCTTGAATGTTTTGCACAGGTCCTTGCAGACGATGGCGTTCATGATTTGTTACCTGCCTGAATTATGGATGTTTTCTTCATCAATCTTTTCCTAGCGCTTCGATCGGGTTTAACTGTGCGGCATGCCAGGCCGGAAGTAAACTGGTCAACAGACCGAGCACGATAACGATACTGTTGGCGAGCAATATATCGTTCAGTTTCAATGCCGGATATAACATGCTGCTGCTGCCCATCATCTCCATGCCTTGCGCAACCGCAGAGATATCGATGCCATCCTGCAACGGGATGATAGTGCTGACGGCCAGTACATTGCCGATCAGTAGACCGATAAATAACAGTAAAAAAGATTCCATCAGGATCTGATACAGGATCATTGTCGGGTGCATGCCCAGTGCCTGCATCAGCCCGATCTCACGCGTGCGTTCGAACACGGCCATCACCAGGGTGTTGACCAGGCCGAATGATAGAGCGAGAAAGATAACGATGATCCATACCAGCACAAAACCATCCATCATCGCAAGCATAGCGCCGAGGTAGGTGTCCGCTTCGTACCAGGGCAGGGTCTGAAGATTTTCCCCCGTAGCCTGTTTTATCTGAGGGTACCAGTTCGCCGTGTTGCGGTAGTTTTCACCGGTGATGGCTATTTCCGAGATCTGATCATCCAGGTGGAGCAGTTTCTGTACTGTTTCAAGACCGGCATAGACATAAAGTTCTTCAAGGCTCGCCATTTTTGCTTTGTAGATACCAACCACACGAAAGCCGCGGTCGACGATGTTGTTGTCGGGGTCCTGGCTCATGATGACGACTCGTTTGCCGAGGCGGGTCTCCAGGCGTTCGGCAAGTTTGGCGCCGATGACCAGGCCGTGATCGGAACTGTTTTTCAGAAATCGACCAGCGGCGATGCTGTCCAGGTCAAAGCTTAGTCGTACTTCACTTTCTGGTTCGATACCCAACAGGGTGATGCCGCGACTGTCGCGTTCGCTCGATATCACCGCCGGTACGCGTACCCGGCCTGTCCAGGCTTGTACTTCAGGTATCTGCAGCGCCTGCAGTAATCTTTTATCGGGTGGGTCTATGCTGTTGTTGATACTGGGGTCATCCCGGTATTGGGGATGATGGATCTGTATTTCACCGGGCAGGTTGCGGATGCCGTTCAGCAGCATGTCATCCACCATGCCACGCATCAGCGCGGTCATAAAAATCATCGCCCACACACCGACGGTGATAGCAGCCAGCATGATTAGTGTGCGGCGATGGTTGCGCCAGAGATAACGCCATGCCAGTGTAAATATGACATCGAAGTGTGCCCGACTTTTCCTGAACATTTTCATACCGCCTTCATCGCACTAACCGGCTGCAGAAAAAACAATCGAAGAGCGGGATAGATCGATGCCAGCAGGCTGCAGAAAAATACGATGCCGGGACCGAGAAATATCGATAGTGGTGACAGGCTGGGGTACATGCGGTCGGGAAGGTTGAACTTGCCTGCCATCTCTTCCATTCCGGGGTAGGAAAAACCGACGATGCTTAAGTAATAGGCGAGCGCACTGCCGAGCACCGCGCCGATCGCCAGGCCCAGGCTGGACATGATGAAGGTCTCGGTAATGACCAATGAGCCGAGCCGTATCGGTTTTACACCAAGTGCCATCATGGTGCCGAACTCACGGGTACGTTCCAGCACAGACATCAGCTGGGTATTTAATACACTGAAAGCGACCAGTACGATGAGTACCGCGTACATGAACCAGGCGCTGGCCATGTCGGCCTGGATCGCCTGCTTCAGGCCGGGTTGTAACTTGTTCCAGCCCAGTACTGCCAGTTCTTTACGCTGATGGACGATGTCGTTGACGTTCTGTTGCACGAGTGGAACCAGCGGCAGGTCTTCAGCATTGATGACGATGTTGTGCCCACCATCACCCATGCTGAAAAGTGACTGGAAATAACCCAGGGGCACCTGTGCCATAGAGCGGTCTATATCCGCAACGCCCGATTCAAAGATAGCAGTGACGATAACGATGCCAGCAGCAAATGAACCATCGCGTCCGCTACCGAGCAGGGTCAGTTCATCACCGATATCGACGCGCAGGTTCCGTGCCAGCACGCTGCCGATAATAATTTCTTCGGCGTTGATGTCAGTGAAGTAGTGACCCTTGTTGATGAGGCCGGGCAGGGTTGATACCCTGGTCTCAAAGTCTGGCTCGACGCCGATGATCTGCAGGCCATAGGAGCGCTGTTTGCTGGATGTCATGGCAAAGGCAACGCCGCGAGCTGCGACCGAGTCAGTGCCCAGTTGGTGACGTATCTCATCGGCCAGTGGAATGATCGCGGCAAAGCTGTTACGTATTTTAGGGTCGTCGTTATAGGTTTTGTTCTGTACCTGCATGTGGCCGGTATACGATCTCAGCGTATTATCGATCATCATGCGGTAGCTGCCGAACTGTAATGAGATCAGAAATACCAGCAACAGGTTGGAAAAGATCATCGCGCCGACAGTCAGCCAGGTGCGGCGTTTGTGCCGCCACAGGTTCCGCCATGCCATGCGCAATGTTATGTTCATCTATGGCTTACTGCCGCGGATTTCTAAGATTCGAAAGTGTGAACAGGCTGTCAGGATATGCCTGGTCGAACCGGATCTCCTGTACAGACATCTCGGTCCATTCATCAGGTGTCTCTACTTTACCCATGCGGATGGTACTGGCCACGGTACGTCCACCGAGTATCTTGATCTCGCTGGCCTTCATGGTTTTTATCAGCGTGCCATCCTGGTCCCAGAACTGCTGTTCGAGAAGAATATAATCATCACGTATAGTTAAGACTTCTTTACCCCAGACGATGGCAGCATCTTCGTGTGGTATCGATTCGATGACATAGATGAGGTGGCCATCATGTTCACGTTTTTCCATCAGCCGGTGGTCATACTGGTCGATGATATCGGTAGATTTGCTGATGTCCTTATTGGTGAAGTCACTGCCCATCCAGCTCTGGCTCATCATCGAAGAGGGAACTTTGATGATGCGGTTAATCTTCGGTGCAAAGGTCCACATGTTGTTGTCTTTGGTCAGCGTGCCATTGCCGGCATCTTTTTTTGGTTCGGTCACACGTACAAGAGACGTTTTTTCACCTTTGGTCCAGCTGCGCATAGACATGCTGCGCTGCCAGTCGGGGCGGTGGATGGTCATGGTCATTTCTGAATAGGAGGAATCACTGCGCCAGTGCTCCATCACCTGTTTGATCAGTTCAGCTGGTTCGAGGGATGCGGCTGCAGAATTAGTCGCCAAGGAATCAGCAGCATGTGACAGAGATGAATAAAGGCAGACCGATAAGATGAGAAGCAGGTGTTTCATTGTGGTTCCTTTCAGGATCAGTGCAAGACAAGTTTATACTTCTATCGGTGGCAGAACAACTTCGTGCTTCTGTACTGGTATAAGGCTCGGCTAAGAATCTTTTCCAATCCGGTAGGCTTCGAGTAATGCTTTTTTCAGTTCAGGGTTTTGATGTAGATCACTGACTGAGAGGTTTTGTCTGGCGATGTCCTGCAGTTTTTCGATGACGATACTTTCTGACCATACATCGTTAAAAGCATCGAGATCTAAAATACCGTCATTCACAAAATCGGCGATGAGTCCTTTTGCGTCGCTGAACATAATCGTTTCCGCCAGCATCATCTCATATTCATAGGAATAGGCACCGATATTCATTGCCTGTGCAAGTACCGGGAATAAGTCGGGAAGTTCACCGCTGGTATGCATGTGCTGGTCCATGTCCAGTTCGACAGAGGCGCTGTGTTTTTCGCCTTTAAAATAAAATTCGACGGATGCTGTTATGTAATTGCTCATATGTGTATTTTAATAGAGAAAAGATTTTCCACCACAGAGGACACGGAGGTCACAGAGTTTTTGCGTCATTGCGAGCGAAGCGTGGCAATGACGGAAGATACAAAATGTTTTTCTCTGTGACCTCCGTGTCCTCTGTGGTGAGATGTTTTTAGGTATTAAGATGTTAACGCGGCAAACAACATCGGTAGCTTCTCAGGCAGTTTTTCTACGTGGTCGATTACAGTATAACCACCGGCACCGAAGATGTCCTGAATATAGTCATCAGCTTTTTTGTCCAGACTGATGCAGTAGCTGTGCATGCCTTTAGATGAAAGTTCATCAACTGCTTTTTTAGTGTCGCTGATCAAATATTTTTCATCTTCGACATCGATATCAGCCGGTTCACCATCGGTTAATATCAGCATTAATTTTTTATCAGCAACCTGTCCTTCCAGATAATGTCCGGCATGGCGGATGGCAGCGCCCATACGTGTGGAGAAACCAGCGTCCATAGCGGCAAGGCGTCCTTTTACAGTGTCATCGAAACTCTCACCGTAGCCTTTCATATGATAATAGCGAACATTGTGCCGTGTATCTGAATGGAATCCGGCAATGGCATACTTGTCACCGAGCTGTTCGATGGTCCATGCTAGTAATGATACTGCTTCCTGACTAAGTTCTAAAATAGTCTGGTCGGAACCGTCAGGTTTATCGTTCAGTGATGCTGATAGATCCAGCAATATCATCACTGCGATATCACGGCCATCATGTTTGTGGCTCATGTTGATGCGTGGATCAGGTTGTGCTCCACACTTGTAATCGATGAGTGAGCGGATAGCAACATCGAGATCCAGTTCACTGCCTTCTTCCTGATAACGCACGCGCACAAAACGTTGTGGTTTTAATTTGTCGAGGATAAGTTTTAACAGCTTCGCCAGTTGTGCATGTTTTTCTAAGATAGCATCGATATCAGAGGCATTGCCTGTCGGGTGGATAGATTCGTACAGACTTACCCAGTCTGGTTTAAAGGTCGAGGTATTGTAATCCCACTCAGGATAGTGACGAGGTGGCAGACCTTCGTTTTCCAGTTCTTCTTTTTTTGTTTGTTGTTTATTTTCGTAGTCTTCGGCTTCATCATTCTCTTCGATGAATACCCACATGTGACGATTGTCATCACGGTAATCGATGACGGTGTTTTCAAAACGCATCCTGGGTAGCTGGTCGCTCTGCAGACGTGTCCGTGCGGTAAACGTTATGGCGATATCGACCATGGCTTTGGTGCTGCCACCATCTTCTTCGACGACTTTATAGAAACGATCAACAAACTCCAGTATATGTTCGTTTTTGTAACCATGGTCAGGATCTAATATTGCACGCGATAACAT
>JADFWE010000287.1 GCA_015222915.1 Pseudomonadota bacterium
AGGATGATCGGGATATTCTTTTCTATCGGTGTCTCTTTAAAGTGCATATCCATAGCATGAGCACCGTCCAGCATCTCTTCAAACCGATCCATACCGAGATACAGTGCTATCGGCAGACCGATGGCTGACCACAGCGAATAACGCCCGCCAACCCAGTCCCAGAACTCGAACATGTTCTCTTCCAGGATACCGAACTCAAGTGCCGCCTGCTTGTTGGTAGTGACCGCGACAAAATGCCGGGCGACCGCTTTATCGTTGGCGGTCAGGTCGACGAACCAGTCACGCGCCGCCTGCGCATTTAACATGGTCTCCTGCGTGGTGAAGGTCTTCGATGAAACGATAAATAGAGTCGATTCTGGTTTCACGAACTTCAGGATTTCAGTCAGATGGGTAGGATCTATATTCGATACGAAATGCGCGTTCATGCCACGTTGTGCGTACGGTTTCATCGAGTCACAGACCACATGCGGCCCCAGATCAGAACCGCCGATACCGATGTTCACCACATCGGTGATCAGGTGTCCGCTGTAACCTCGCAAGTGCCCACCGCGTACCCGCTCGGTAAAATAACGCATCTGTGCGAGCACGCGATTGACCTTGGGCATCACATTCTCGCCATCGACATAAATCGGCGTATTCGTGCGATTTCTCAGAGCAGTATGCAGAACCGGGCGGAATTCGGAGATATTGATCGGCTCGCCAGCAAACATCTGGTCACGCCAGCCTTCGACCCCGGCCTCTCTGGCCAGATCACACAATAACTTGAAGGTTTCATCATTGATCCGGTTTTTCGAGAAATCCAGCAGGATGTCATCCATCTGACTGCTGAATTTTTTGAAACGCCCGTCTTTCTTGCCTCCCGCCTCCTGATCGAACAGGTCACGCATGTGAACATCCCTGATCTGCTCAAAATGCGTTTGAAGAGACTTCCATGAGTCAAATTCGGTTAATTTTTTCATAACGATGATTTTTTATTCTTATTTGAATGTGGTTTTGAATATAATTCTGCTGAATTTATTACTGTAAGCGTAGCTTAAAAACGACGTTTCAGTGCTGTTTTTCAGGACTATCTACCATAGCACTTTCAGCCATAGCTGTTATCGTACCTTGCATAGCAAACAGCTGTGATATTAAAGCAAAAATCGAAAGCTGGTGGTGCAAAATAAAAAATCGATGACCGGGCGTTCTCTGAGTCGGCTCCGGGGGAGCAGGTATAGATGACTAACCGCGAATGAGCAGCCTGCAAGACTGCTGACCTGCAATATAGAGCAAGTATCAGTAACTGCTTAAATACGTTATAATTATCGGCCTTTTTTTTCGTCTGCCTTTTTCTCGTATCAGCAAAACCTGCGGCCGCCTGGTGGCTGCCTGTTTCTGAACGGTCAGGCTATAACAACGATCAGCTTATGAATACTTCTCTCAATTCCAGCAATGGTACAGGCAACAGTTCCGCCACACACCAGCCCGCCGGTCTGCTCAATACTTCGACCACCGACAAACAGCTGCGCTCACGGGTAAAGCTGTTCGGTACATTACTGGGCAATATCCTGTTAGCCGATGCCGGCGCAAAAGTTTACGATGCAGTAGAAAAACTGCGCACAGGATTTATCGAACTGCATAAGGAGGAAGATAGCCAGAAGCGTGAACGTCTGATGGCGCTGATCGAATCACTGGATGAAGAAACCCTGACTCAGGTGGTGCGTGCATTTAGCACTTATTTCAGCCTGGTCAATGTTGCTGAGGAAGCCTCCCAGTTGCAGCTTCGCCGCCGCCAGATACGCAATGGCGGTGAATTGTGGATAGGTTCATTTGATGCAACACTGCGCGATTTTACCGAGATGGGCATGTCAGCCGAGCGCCTGCAGACCCTGCTCGATAAGCTGGCCTATATCCCGGTGATCACCGCTCATCCGACTGAGGCAAAACGCCGCAGTGTATTGTACGCACTGCGCAGGATCTTCCTGGCCAATGAAAAACTCAGCGATACCCGACTCGGTAAATCACAACGACAGGATGTTATCGATGAACTGGAAACCCAGATCCACATCCTGTGGCGCACCAACGAGGTACGGGAGAACCGCCCGCAGGTTCGCGACGAGATCAAAAACGGTATCTATTATTTTAAAGAGAGCCTGTTCGATGCTGTGCCCGTGGTCTATCGCAACCTTGAAGATCGCATACGCAACCACTACCCGGCGGCCAATATTACCGTGCCGAGTTTTCTTAAATTCGGCTCATGGATAGGCGGCGACCGCGACGGCAACCCGAACGTTACGCCTGAAACAACAGAACTGGCGCTGCGCCTGCAGTCACGCACCACCTTGCAGGAATATGTACGACGCCTGAATATCGCTTTCAAACACCTGACCCACTCCGACCAGCTCTGCACACCCAGTCGTGAGTTCAGCGAAAGCCTGAATGCTGATGAAAACCTGCGTTTCGAGGTTTTCAATATCAACCCGTTATCCTACAAGCATTCGCCATACCAGCGAAAGATCGCTTTCATGCGCTACCGTATACAGCAGAATCTTGACAGGACCCGCGCGCTTATCGCCGACGTCGAAGCCGATGTCAGCAAATACACCCATACCTATGCGTCTGAAGATGCATTTTTGGCTGACCTGCTGCTGATCCGTGATTCACTGCACAGCCATGGCGACAGCAAGATCGCCGACCTCGCCATCAAAGATCTGATCCGCCTGGTCGAATCGTTCGGCTTTTATCTGATGCAGCTCGACGTCCGTCAGGAATCGACCCGTCACAGCGAAGCTGTCGCAGAGATCCTGAAGCTGAGCAGCACACATGAAAACTATGGGAGCCTGGATGAACCTGAACGTCTACAGCTGCTCTCCGGACTGATCAAAGATCAATGCGAGGGCATCGAATTCGATCGCTCGAAACTCAGCGATACCAATGCTGAGACCCTGGAAGTACTGAACGTCATCGAAAAGATGTACGATGAGATCAGCCCTAAGGCCTTCGGTGAATATGTTATCTCGATGACCCACCAGGCCAGCCATATCCTGGAAGTCATGCTGCTCGCTACCCTGGTCGGCCTCACCGGCAGAAAAGAAGGACAGGAAGGCGGCCATGATAATGGTGGCTGGTTCTGCAAGATCCGCATCTCACCTCTATTCGAAACCATCGACGACCTGAACCACATCGAGAGCGTACTGGCACAGTTATTCGATGATGAGACCTATACCACCATGCTGAGAGCATCTGGCAATATGCAGGAAGTGATGCTGGGATACTCTGACTCATGTAAAGACGGCGGCATCCTCGCCTCTTCATGGCAGCTGTTCGAAGCGCAGCAGAAAGTCATCAGACTGGCTGACGCTCACCAGGTAGACTGCCGCCTGTTCCACGGCCGCGGCGGCACCATCGGTCGCGGTGGCGGCCCTACCCATGAATCCATCCTGTCACAACCGGAGGGTACGGTTCATGGCCAGATCAAATTCACCGAACAGGGTGAAGTGTTATCGAACAAATACAGCAACCCGGAAACAGCCGTCTATGAATTAACCCTGGGCGTTACCGGCCTGATGCTGGCCAGCCGTTATCAGCTGATGCCGGGAGCATCTACCGCCACAGAGGAAAACATGGCGATCATGCGTGAGGTCATGCAGTACGGTGAGCAGAGCTACCGTCAACTCACCGACCATACCGATGGTTTCCTCGATTATTTCTACGAGGCCACCCCGGTCAGCGAGATCGGCTTGATGAATATCGGTTCACGCCCGTCTCACCGCAAGAAAGGCGACCGTTCGAAAACCTCGGTCCGCGCCATAGGCTGGGTCTTTGGCTGGGCACAGGCAAGACAGACACTGCCCGCATGGTATGGCATCGGCACGGCTTTATACCAGTGGGTGGGTGATGATGACTCACGGCTGTTAAAGCTGCGCGAAATGTATGAGAACTGGCCATATTTCAGGGCGCTGTTAAGCAATACCGAGATGGCTCTGTATAAGACCGATATCCGTACCGCCAGGGAATACTCAGAGCTCTGTGTTTCAGCAGATACCGGGCGGCGCATCTTCGAGATGATTCGCGACGAGCACGACCGCACACTGGAGATTGTCCTGCTGGTCTCAAACATGACCCGCCTGCTGGATGATATTCAACCACTCGCGTTATCACTGATGCGCCGGGACCCTTATCTTGACCCGTTGAATCACATCCAGATAAAGTTACTGAAACGCTACCGCGATGAATCTATTCCAAAAGAGGAACGTGAGAAATGGCTGAACCCGTTACTGCGCAGCATTAACGCGATCGCAGCGGGAATGCGCAATACGGGTTAAAAAGATAGTTGGCAGTAATTTTAAAATTTCAGCCGGGGCAGAGTCAAATTTCCAACAGACTGTGACAAATTGCTCACCCAGAGATTAATTTGACTCCGACCCCGACTCACTTGGTTAGCATAGCGTTTTACCACACCATTTCACCACCCAATTTCGCCTCTATGGCACACTTCAGAAAACGTTACCAACATTGATATATATCAATTTAATGGAAAACAGTCCTGCTACCATCTTCCGATGGATATCGTCACTTTAATCATCAGTGGAACACTCGGTCTTTTTCTCCTTTATTTCGTATTTCGCCTGTCATACGTGATTGCAGCCAACCTGGTCAATGGCCGTAAATTTCACCATGCACTCGAGTATGAATTCGACAAACTACGCCTGAGCCGTATGCTGGGGGCGCTAGGCATCAATAAAACGGCTTATATCTACCAGACCAATGTGAACGATATCAAGCAGCAGATGGAGAACTGTACAGCCTGTGAGAATACCGATATCTGTGATGAGAAACTGTCGGGTGATGATCTAAGCACAGATGATATTGCTTTCTGCAATAATGAGAAAGATCTAAAAGCGATGAATCTTAAAGAGAAGTAGGCAGTTGGCAGTAATTTTAAATTTTTGCTGGGGCCGTGCAAATTCTGCAGCAGTCGAACTTCTAAAGGGGCAAACGGTGGGCACTGCCCACCATTTTTCCCATCAATGCGAGCTGTGACTTCTGCTGATTGAAAACGCTTTTAACTGCCAACTGACGACTGCCAACTATCTTTTAAGCTGCCTGAACAGGTATCTGGTTAGACGTGCGTGTGATCTGATTGGCACCGTCCAGATAGACCAGCGACGGTTTAAAGTTAGCCACTTCGTGCTGCGATAGCCGGGCGTAACAGCAGATAATCACCCTGTCACCCTTGTTCGCTTTATGCGCAGCCGCGCCATTGACCGAGATCACGCCGCTACCTGCTTCTGCCTGGATCGCATAGGTAGTAAAGCGCTCACCATTGTTCAGGTTATAGATATGGATCTGCTCATATTCATTGATACCTGCTGCTGCCAGCAGGTCAGAATCGATGGCACAGGAACCTTCATATTCCAGTTCGGTCAGAGTCACGGTCGCCTGATGAAGTTTTGATTTTAAAAGTGTCAGTTCCATAGCTAATATATCTTGTTGAGTCTTCGGGTCGAACATAGAGTTCATCTACAGCGTTTGACCATATGG
>JADFWE010000288.1 GCA_015222915.1 Pseudomonadota bacterium
CTCTACAGCCGAGATGAAATTGCGGTGTTGATCGAGTAAATCGGCATTGATAAGCGGCATGACAGGATAGACCCATTCCTGATCTTTCCTCTGTGTGATCAGGTAATGAACTTTTTCATTCAGATCGTTTATGAGTTTATCCAGGTAGGTAACAGGCTGTCTGAGGACGGTCGAATTAATAGACGAGTATGAGATCAGAGACGTACTTAACCGTTGTGCCTGCTGAAGATCCCGGTTAAGGCTGGTCTCGTCAGATGCCTGCGGGTCTATCAGCATCCGATTTACCGTCATATCGATACTGGTCATCACGTTTCTGAGGTCAAAAACGGTGGTCGTGACAGTCTCATTGATGGCGATTGCTGCAGCACTATTGCTGGCGGCTTTATGAATGTACCAGCTGGCGATGCTGGTACCGGCCAGCAGGGCAGCCGTTGCCAGTGAGGCCAGTGTCAGATAACGTCTGCGCAGGCTGGGTAGTTTCTGTTGATCCTGTTCTGCCATAAAATTATAAGATCTTGGGTCGTAACAATACGCTAAAGGTTATATGAAATAAACGTGTGGAAACATTTTCAATGACAGGTAAGCCATCGAAAATAGAGAAGAAGACCGGCTCTTGAGTCGGCTTTTTCTTGCCCTGGTTATTCGGCAATGACAGATCAGGGCGTCCTTAGGTGAACGATACTGTTAAGAGTAGCGCAGGTACGTGAATATTCCAGAAAATAAGATGAAAATCAGAAGTTTATTGATCTCCGGCAAGCTGCGATTATCTGTTCATCTGCTTTTTTGTTTTACTGGTAGCCTGTGCATCGAATGGGTCATCCGGCCAGTAGTGTCTTTTGTATTTCCCCCGCAGTTCTTTTTTGACTTCGTGGTAGGTGGTCTGCCAGAAGCTGTTAAGATCCTGCGTGACCTGCATGGGGCGGCGGGCAGGGGAAAGCAGATGCATTATTAGCTTCACTCTGCCGTCTAAAATAGCGGGTGTTTCATTCAGGCCGAACACTTCCTGTAAGCGGACCGCAAGTACCGGTTGCCTGGGGTCGCTGTAATCGATCCTGATGGCTGACCCGCTGGGTACGGTTATCTTCTCTGGCGCCAGCCTGTCGACCATCTGCTGCTGTTGCCAGTCGAGCTGATTCAACAGCAGCTTGTAGATATCCAGCTTCTGGCACTGCCTGATACTGTTCTCACCTTTCAGAAAGGGCTGTAACCAGTCGCCTAACGTGTCTGACAATGCCCCGTCAGAAAAATCAGGCAGTGCGTAATCGCCGTCTTTATCATTGATGTTTATCAGCTGTACACGTTGGCGCAGTGCTATCGCTTTGTCTGACCAGTTCAGACACTGCAAGCCCGTTGCCTCGATGGCCTGAACCAGGATTTGCTGAACCGTTTGCTGCAAGGCAGCATTATCTTTTGCGGAGATCAGTTTCTTCTGCAGTACGATCTTCCCGATGCTCGACGTCTGATTGATCTCGACTCGCTGCTGCGTCTCGTTCCAGGCTACGCTCTCTTCATGCGTAATGCTGTCGGAAAAATAATCCTGTAACTGCTGCTCACTGATCTCTGCCGCCAGGTAGATCGTCGCTTCTGTGTTTTTTGCGTCGAGGTTGGCCGCCACCAGGTACTCATGGAGATGAGCCCGTAAAAATTCGGGGATGAGGGCGCCTTTGCCGTTGCTGAGCAGGTAGCGTGGTTCATCGGGACACCGTTGTCTTGCAATCCTGTCGGGGTAGGCGTGGGCTAGCAGAACGCCGGTCATCTCAAGATCGATATGCCTGTCAGCTGACTTACTGCAATCTGTATCCCTGCAACTTCGCAGACGTTTATAAAAGTCACCCGCACTTTGCAGGATACGTTTGCGAAGTTGCTGATCGATGCCCTGTGTCGATCTGTTGGCTGAATGCCTGGGTGCTTCGGTTAATAAACGGATGCGCTCATGCAGGTCGATGCTTTTATCGTTACTGCCCTGCAGCAGATCTTTCTCGGTGAGGATGCTGGCGATCAGGCTTGCGTGGTAGGCCTGTCCGAAATCCACAGCGGATAACATCATATGTGCCAGCCGGGGATGGCTGCCGAGTCTGAGCATATTCCGGCCATGCTGTGTTATCTTTTCCCGGTCATCGATTGCCTTCAGTTCACTCAGTAATGCCTTCGCCTGCCTGATGGCACTGGCTGGCGGATTGTCCAGCCATCGCATTTCATCCGGCTGCTGTACGCCCCAGTTTGCCAGCTCCAGAACTAATGGCGACAGATCGCTGTGCAGGATTTCGGCGACCGAATGTTTCTGTAAACGTTGTTGTTGGGCCTGCGTCCACATCCGGTAGCAAGTGCCGGAGGATAGCCGTCCGGCACGTCCGCTACGTTGTGTTGCTGAATCCTGTGAGATGAACTGGGTTGTTAGACGGTTCATGCCTGACGCCGGGTTATAGTCAAGGATGCGTTCCAGCCCCGAATCGATGACACAGCTGATACCTTCGATTGTCAGACTGGTCTCGGCAATGTTTGTCGCGAGCACGATCTTTCTATGACCATCGGGAGCCGCCTGGATTGCCAGATCCTGTTGCTGTTTGCTCAGGCTGCCGTGTAGCGGGGCAAGCTTGATGTTATCGATGGTGCTGCTCTGAAGGTAACGTTTAATCTCGCTGAGAACC
>JADFWE010000289.1 GCA_015222915.1 Pseudomonadota bacterium
CATCTCCAACAGCGTCGCCACCGTCAACAACAATACACTGATCATCATCTATCAGAAGAACAAGCGCACATTACACACTGGCACGCCTGCTTACACCTTCGGCCGCGATGCACAATGTGACCAGGTGGTCGATTCCAGCCTGGTCTCAAGAGTACACGCCAAGATCGAAAACCGGCGCGGGAAATTCCTGCTGATCGATGAGAGCACCAACGGAAGCTACATAAAAAATGGCAGTAACCATTCGCTCTTCCTGCGCAGAGAAGAGGTCATCCTGAACGGCGAAGGCGTAATAAGTTTTGGTGAGGAGATCGACAGCAACAGTCAGTTCCTGCTGCAATTCAATCTACCCGGGTAAGGCGCTCGGCTTTCGATATGCACTGACAGTTTGCAATGATGCAACTGAACATCTGTAACGGCACATAATCCCTGGCACAATTTCCGGTTACGGCTTTCTGGCGCGGCTAGAAACCGGACCTCCATAAAAACATACTTTTTACCGCGAAGAACGTGCCCGAGCGAAGCGACAAATGCCCCTGGGGTGAAAAAAACCGCAAAGAAAAATCTTTTTTTATGTGCGCTACCATGCGCATAGCAGCATATCTACTTTGTTTATCTTTGCGTTCTTCGCACTTTTGCGTCCTTCGCGGCAAAACGTTTTTAATGTTTTTGAAATCCACTTAGTGTCGGTTGCAGTCGCTATTACACAGTAATATAAATTCAAACAGGCAACACTAACCAAATATATTCTCCTTAAAATGCTGCTGGATTTTTTCGACTTCTTCAATATTATCAAACAGGGCGTTTACACAATCCTGATCGAGTTTCTCACCTGACAGCTCTCTTATGGTTTTCAATGCCTGTTCATTGCTCCAGGCTTCTTTATAAGGCCGCTTGCTCGTCAACGCATCAAATACATCTGCGACCGCGACGATCCTGGCCTCGAGAGGAATATCCTGCCCGGATTTACCGCTGGGATAACCTGTACCATTGACTGATTCATGATGATATTCGGCGATATTTCTCAGGATATCCGCATGCTCGATATTTCCCAGCCCAAAGTTTTCCAGAATCTCATCGATCAGCTCTCTACCCTTGATGGCATGTGTCTTCATGGTCGTCATCTCCGCCTTATCCAGGCTTCCCGGTTTCATCAGGATATCATCAGGTATACCTATCTTGCCGATATCATGCAATGACGAGAACATGAAAACGTGTTCGATGTAGTCATCATCCAGATCATATTTGTCCGCTAGAGAAATTGCGATCATCCTGCTGTAGCGCGACATACGGTCCAGGTGGGAACCGGTCTCCGGATCACGGAGATGGGTGATATGACCGGTAGTTTTCAGGGCTGCTGTCAGTATGTTGATATTGGTCAGCTCTTTGACCAGCATGCATGAGATCATGTGGCCGAATACATCGATCTGGCTGAGCGATTTCTCATCAAACACATCGGCCTCGAATGAGTTAAAAAAGATGAATCCGAGAAAACCACCGTTATTAAAAATCGGCATGGTGTAACTGGCAGCATAACCGGCGCGACCGATACGCCTGGTATGCTCTTTCGTTCCGTTATCGAAAGTCAGCATATTGTTCACTACTCTGGGCAGCCCTTTATCCAGGATAGCTTTTAATGACGGCGCATCATCGATCAATGCCTGATAATTTTTTAACGGGTTATCCTTGCCGCTACTGTGGATAAATGCTTTGAGCATCCTGGTTTCAGGATCATAGATAGCGATGGCGATACGGGAGATGAATGGCAGATTTTTTTTGATAACCTGATGGATGCTGACTATCTTCTGCTTCAGCGAAATATGTTTATTCAGATCCGCCAGTGTATCGATATGATCAACCATGTTATTCCTCAACGCATATCTTCGGTAATGAGACGCAAGATTTCCATCTCTGCTGTTAACTAAGGAAACACTGAATTAATCAGCGTTTCCTTGAATATAGCTCAAAAATACAGACGCACTAGTCAGCTTTTATTATCCTGGCAACATTCTCCAGATCGAACGAGACCCCGGTATCGATATTCACCGATGAGCCCACTTCGTCCTCATGCAATATCTGCCAGTCCGCCAGCTGACCCTCCAGCACTTTCAGGTTAGCGTCTGATACATCATCCTTTCTCTGTATTATCCGCTGCCGCAGGATCTCGGGAGACGCCGTCACCTCAATAATAATATATTCGACTTGCAGGCGTTCAGCTAACAGGCGAAATAGTTCTCGCTGCTCATGTTTCAGGAAAACAGCATCAATGATGATGCTATATCCAGAACTGATAACAAGTTCGGCAAGATGCCGTAGTTTTTCGTAGGTATCCCGTGTTGCCTGCTGCGTATAGATGCCAGCGTTAAGCTCATCACCATAGACCGTATTATCATTGACACTAAAAAGCCGTTTACGCTCAACATCGGAACGGATGCGGATAGCGCCTGTGACTTCAAGCAATCGCTGTGACACGGTACTTTTACCGGAAGCTGACAGGCCACGCATAATAATTAGTTTGGATCTACCAGCATCAGCGCTATCCAGGTCTGCATAATCTGATGCCAGTTCGATATAGGAGGAAAACTCATTCATGAGTTCACTCGTTACTCCACCAGACGTAACCGCCTGAGCAGACTGAAGCGCGGCCACCTTGGCCCGAACCAGGGCTCGATAACACAGGTAAAACCGCAGCACATGCAAACCAGCATAGTCGCCGGTCACTTCAAGGTATCGATTGAGCAGGCGATTTGCCATTTCAGACTGCTGCCGGTGCTGAAGATCCATCACCAGAAACGCCACTTCACTGATCACGTCGATCCAGCGCAGTGACGGATTAAATTCGATACAGTCGAATGCGACAGGCTTATCATTCAGCCAGGCAAGGTTCCGCAGATGCATATCGCCATGACATTCCCTGATAAAACCGTCAGCCTTGCGCTGTTTGAAAACCGTCTTCAAGCGCGAACACTCTGCCTGACTCCATGACGCGAGCCTGTTCAGACGATCAGTAAGATCATCTGAAGCGATATTCTGTCTTATCTGAGTAAAATTTTCAGCGACCGGCTGATAGATGGCATCGATCTCGCCGTAAGGTTCTGCAGATCCGGCCCTGGCGATAACCTGATGAAAGCCGGCGACCATATCAGCAACAGCATCCATCTGCGCTACCTCTAATCTCCCGTCCAACAGGCGACGATCAAGCTGCGCTGATTGCGCGAACTGTTTCATCTTGACGGCATACTCCAGAACCTGTGTTTCCTTATCGAGCGACTGCGAAGAAACGTGAGGATGTTCCCTGGCACCGGAAATCGTAACTACAGCCAGGTATAGGTCAGGAGCAAGACGCTGATTGAGTTTGACTTCCTGTTCGCAGTAGTGGCGCCGCTTTTCCAATGTGGAAAAATCCAGGAAACCGAAGTCGACCGGCTTTTTTATCTTGTAGGCAAAATCACCGGTAAGGATGACCCAGGATATATGGGTTTCGATAAGTTCTATACTGGAAACCGGATGATCATAGACCTCTGGCAGTAACATGTTGCTTATATCGAAGTTCAATGAACTCATGTTATTCCGACACTACTTACTATCCTGTCACTGTCACCCGGGCGCAATGTCACGCAGCCGAAAGATGACCATGTCTCAGGTGTAGAGAACCTTCTATTCAACTCAACAACTATGGACTAAAGTCCATAGGTTGCAGCAATGACTAAAAGTCATAAAAAAACTCTTTCTCTCGCTAAGCC
>JADFWE010000290.1 GCA_015222915.1 Pseudomonadota bacterium
AGCGTAGAAAAATCAGCACATCACTATGAAACGGTGTGGCAGACTTTAGTCCTTGGTTTTAGTGAAACCCATATGCCGACACTGGCGATGGCGATACTGGCGTTCGTCATCATGATAGGTCTGCGACGTTATAACCCGAAGCTGCCAGGTGTTCTGATAGCGGTGGTCATAACCAGCATCATCTCCTGGCAGATAAATTTCGAGCAGCGTCAGCTACTGTCACTGGAGCAGATAAGCAGTCCGGAAGTATATCGTTTGATCGAAGACCAGCTGCGTCTGCACGAGGAGATAGAAGAGTCTGCTAGCGAGATTAACGACCTCGAAGATAACTATAGTTTTGCCAGGGAACAGCTGGGAGATGATGATGCTCAGACATTACAGGCGTTGCATACAAAAGATATAGCATTCTCCAGCCTCCAGCAAAAACAGCAGCAGTACAGAGATGATCTTAAAGAGCTGAGAAATCTGCATTTTAAACTTGTTGTCAGTGATGAGAAAAACGATACGGTAAAAGAAAAGCTGTATCTGCGGGGTAGTGTACCTGCGGGTAAAGAGACCATCGGTGATATCTGGCGGTTGCGGGTGATACAGCAAGATCAACGTTTGCTGATTACGAGTGGCGGAGCCGTCGTCGGACATGTGCCACAGGGTCTACCGGAATTTCAGATTCCGAAGATGAACTGGGACATAATTTCGCAACTGTTAAGCGCAGCACTGACGATCGCTCTGATCGGTTTTATGGAAGCGATCGCCATCGCCAAAAATATGGCGACGAAAACCCGGCAGCGGCTTAATGCAAACCAGGAACTGATCGGGCAGGGCTTATCAAATCTGCTCGGTAGCCTGTTTCAGAGTTATGCGGTCGCTGGTTCATTCTCACGTTCAGCGGTCAACATCAGTGCCGGCGCGATTACCGGCTTTTCATCAGTGGTCACCGGTCTGGTCGTGGTGATCGCCTTATTATGGCTGACGCCCCTGTTATACCATCTGCCACAGGCAACACTGGCGGCCGTCATCATGGTTGCGGTCATGGGACTGGTGAATATCGCACCGATGAAACATGTGTGGAAAGCACATCGCCATGACGGCATCGTAGCCATCATCACGTTTGTTCTGACGCTGGTGATGGCACCGCACCTGGATTCAGGTATTATCATCGGTGTCGGATTATCGCTTGGCCTGTATCTTTATCGAACAATGAAACCCAGGGTAGCGGTGCTGTCGCGTTATGGTGATGGCAGTCTGCGTGATGTGCATGTAAACAACCTGAAGACCTGCGAAAATATCTCGGTGATCCGTTTTGACGGCTCACTGTATTTTGCAAACACGGGTTACTTCGAAGACCAGATACTGCTTAAAGTGGCTAACTATCCGAATCTTAAATTTGTCATCATCGATGCGGAAGGGATCAATCAGATCGATGCTACCGGCGAAGATATGTTGCTGGGCCTTATGCAACGCTTGCGTGAATCGGGCATCGAACTGCTGTTTGCTGTTATGAAACGTCAGATACTTGATACCCTGAGACGTACCGGTGATATAAAACGTCTGGGTGAAGCACACTTCTTCGCGCGGGTGGATAATGCCCTGGACTTTGCCTGGCAAGCCCTGGGTGACGAACACAATAAAGAGCATTGTCCACTACATGTAATGAAACCTCTGACTGAAGAGGAAAAGAAGGAAGAGGAAATCGATGAGTAAAGCCGGGGACATGGGGCCGGCTATTAAAACCCTTCCCAGGCTTTGTTCTCATCCATCCAGCGCAGACACAGGATATACCAGATGCAGATGGGGATCATGATAGCGATCCAGCTCCAGTCATCGATCAAAAATATCGTGCTGATGAT
>JADFWE010000291.1 GCA_015222915.1 Pseudomonadota bacterium
GGCATCGCTGAAGATGAGCTACCGCATATCTTCCAGCGCTTCTATAAAAAGCCGAGTATCGACGGTTCACAGGCCGGTGCCGGCCTCGGTCTCGCCATCGCTCAGCGTATTATCGAACTGCATGGCAGCCAGATAACAGTTAACAGTATCCTGCATCAGGGAACGAAATTTAATTTCGCCTTGCCGGTTGGCAGCAGTGGTCTTTAAAGTAAGGCGCTAATCAAAAAATCGAGGAACAGTATACCTGTTTGAATAATTCGGTTCGATAATTAAGTATACTGTTCCCTGGCTCTCTGTCCTTTGACGCCCTGATCAGATTAAGACCTAATATTGCTGATAACACTGGCTATTGCTCTGGGCACCGCCATCATGGTACCCGATACGGTATTTGGAGGCCTGGCGCTGGCGCTTATATTTGGCGCAATAACTTCCCCGGAAGGTGATGCCGCCGAGATCGTGCTGAACGAAGCCAGTAAATTATGGTATTACTGGTTGGCCTTGTCGCCAAAATTCCATATTACTTATCGATCTGACCAACCAGTTACGCCGACAGGGTAGAGGCATCAACGAAGCCCTGCTCGAAGCCTGCCCGATCCGGATGCGTCCCGTGCTGATGACATCACTGACCGTCATCATTTCCATGTTACCTGCGGCCATGGGTACCGGTGCCGATTCCGATACTAATGCACCATTGGCAGTGGCTGTTATCGGTGGCATGGTCAGCTCAACCTTATTGACACTGGTCGTAGTGCCAGCGGTTTATTCACTGGTGGAGCATGGTATGCTTCGTTTGCAACAACGGCGGTACCCTTAAATTTAAGGACAAAGAAAATCTCAACTGAAAATAAAATAAAAATTGGTCTTGCCTTGGGCAGTGGTTCGGCACGCGGTTGGGCGCATATCGGTGTGATACGTGCACTGGAAGAGATGGGGGTTTACCCTGAAATCATCACCGGCTGTTCCATCGGGTCGGTCGTGGGCGCCGCCTATGCAAGCGATCATCTGGATATGCTGGAAAGCTGGGCCACTGAATTGACATGGCAGGATATCCTGGCCTACATGGATTTCTCTCTTTTGGAAGGTGGCTTTATCCGGGGGGATAAATTGATGGCATTTGCCCGTCAGCACGTAGGTGAGCTGAATATTCAATCACTTCCCCTGACATTTGCGGCGGTGGCTACGGAGCTGAGTAGCGGCCGTGAAATATGGCTCCGTGAAGGTAATCTGCTCGATAGTCTTCACGCATCGATCGCATTGCCCGGGCTGTTTGCGCCCGTCAAACTGGATGGGCGCTGGCTGGTGGATGGTGGTCTGGTTGATCCGGTGCCGATCTCTCTATGCCGTGCCATGGGCGCGGACGTGGTGATCGCGGTAAACCTGAATGGCGATCTTGTGGGTAAGCATTTAAAGCGTAAAGATCAGGAAATGCGCAAGCAAATTAATAATACTATTAGTGATGAGGATGTCTGGGACAGGATAACGAACCAGATATCAAGTAGCTTCAGTGAAAAAAAAGAAGCGTTGCTATCCTCCTTGCTGGGTCAGAACAAAGATGTACCGGGGATGTTTGATGTCCTGGCCAGTTCGATTAATATTATGCAGGATAAGATTACGCGCAGCCGGATGGCCGGGGACCCGGCGGAGGTTATGTTGACGCCGCGTTTATCCAGCCTCGGTCTGATGGAGTTTGATCAGGCGGACATTGCCATTGAGGAAGGCCGTGCCTGTGTAGAAAATATGCGACCAGCTCTTGATCAGATGTTGTCTGAACTATAGATAATGTTAGTTCATTTGCAGGTAGTGAAATAAAGACAACGTATATAGAGCGGGAGTGCGACATGTCTACAGAAAATATAGCTAAGGCGACGGCATCGAAACGTACCATCGGGATCTGGCTGTTGTCATTGATCGCTGGTATCTTTGGCGTAATGACGCTCAAGTCCGGGTATTCGGTATTGTTTATCGATGGGGAGGCGCGGGTGGCGGCCGGCCATTATGTACCGTTTGTACTCTGGTTCAATTTTATTTCCGGCTTTCTCTACATCATCACCGCCGCCGGTCTCTGGTTGATGCGGCCATGGTCAGCCTGGCTGTCGTTATTTCTTGCAGTATGTATCGTCGCCATATATGCCGCTTTCGGCCTCTATATCTTCGATGGCGGTGAATATGAAATGCGTACCGTGGTAGCGATGCTTATCCGTTCCAGTGTATGGATAACGATCGCCTTCTTTACATGGCAGCGTTTTTTGAAAAAATGAAGACGGGCTAAATAGAGAAGGCATCATTCGACATGAGAAAAATCATACTGACAATCTGTTGACGGCGAGTTCGATTGAAGTGCCGCCATCGTATGTACCAGGAATGCTATGTCAGACAGACAGATAGTTTGTCAGAAAGCTGCATCAAATCCGACCAGTGCATAGTTCTCACCGGTAAGATGCCCCGTCCAGTAGGTGCCGGATTTATCGACGGTGTCGAGCAGATCGAAATTGAATTCGATAACGCCTTTTACATTGCGCATGAAGTAATATGAAGCTGACAGTGTCACCGAGTTGATGTCGATGCCTTCATAGACCGTGTCGGTATCTTTCAGGTCGTTTGCGTCTGCGTAGTTATATAAAAACGAGTATGCCCAGTGGTCGCTGTGGATATAATCGACGCCGACAAAACTGCCGAACCAGCTGTATTTCGTGCCTATGTTGATAAACTCATCCCATTCGTTCTGCAGGAACTGGGCGAACCAGTAGGTCTTGTAACCGATCTGGCCCGACAGGTCGATGCCGTAGGAGAGCTTGTCGGTGTCACGGTCGCCCTCGGCAGTACCGCCATTGGTAGCATTTTTCTGGGTGCCGGAATAGCCGAATATGCCGAGATTAACACCGGCGATGTCGCCGCCGATCCGGCCAAAGACGGCTTTGCCATGATTATTATCGAACAGGTGGTCCGGGCGTTTGTAACCGGGACTGTTCACCGTGCTGTTATCCGAGATACCGTTGCCGTTCACCAGTCCCAGTGACAGGTCGACCGGGCCTGCGGTGTAACCGAAGATAGAGCCGCGGTCATAGGTCAAACCTGCCATGCGGTAGACCATGAAGTCCTGAAACGTCAGCCGGGTCTCACGCGGGAACATCAGGTCAGACACCTGGAACTGGCCGAGCATCAGACTGATATCGGTATTAAAAACATCGTCGTGAGAGAACCAGGCATCTTCTACGATCACTTCACCGTTGCCGCCTTTCTCGGCATAGATGGCATAGAAATAGTAACTGATATGATCGGACAGCGGTGCGCTGGACAGCAGCTTGATCAAATAGGGGGACTGGAAGTCGGTGTCAGCAGAGATAGTGTCGCCGGTCTCAACATCGATGGCCTCGGCTTCTCTGGCCTGAACGAATGCCTGGGTGCGCAGTGCCAGCGGTACGCTGTCGGGCAGGGCGAGCATGTCATCACCGGTCTTTACCGTCGAGTCCTTCCAGTTCGGCAGACGATAGTTATTTTCGACGAACTGCTCACCGAACGCATTGAGCCGGGGGAAGGCAGCGTGACAGGCGACGCAGCTTATATCGTAGGTGCGGGCAAATGCCGGTATCGCTTCACTCTTTGTAGGTATCATCAGTACGGTGAGGATAAGTAAAAAGAAGAAGCTGAGAAAGAGCATCAGGTGACTTTTTTTGAGTCGGGCTGCTTGGGTGTTCATGGCTTTTATCCCCGGATGAATAGCTGAGTGCTCAGGCTAATGATCTATAGAATTCAGTTCGCTGCTTACCGTCGATCATCATATAAATACTGAGACTTAACTGCAAGTTTGATCTGGGGCATTTTTACATCGATCTTAAGCACTCGAATATTGATCGTAATGATGAGATGCTTTTTATTTACATCTGTCCGCGTTCATCTACGGAAGACTTAAACGTTTTTAATGCATTGATTTAACGGCTGCCCCCCTTAACGGTCAGGGACATGGAAGGTAAGCAGGAAGCAGTGATATTGCTCGTGGCGGTGGAACCAGGTGTAGGCGCTATCTGCTCAGAAGTTATATTTAACTTCTGCAAAGATCCGGTCATTGTTTTTGACTGCCTGGTAGAAAGGTATGAGGCTGTTGCCACCGATATAGTCGACGATGCCAGCGTCCAGTGATATTGCGTCTGTATATTTATA
>JADFWE010000292.1 GCA_015222915.1 Pseudomonadota bacterium
GACGTGGCATATCCCTTTTTCTGCAACACAACTGGTTATCTGCTGAAAGAGATAATCCGCTGCTGCCTGTGCAACAGTCTCAGCATCCGCAAACACTCTGAATTCACCCACGTTATCTATTTATGCACTGTTGGTTTATGCCAGCCACCGACACAATCTTTGGTCAGTTCATCCATGGCAGGGATATCCCAGGTGCCTGCGCGGTAACGCTCTACTGAGACACGGTTCTTCCATGCATCTAAAATAGGTTCGACGATCTGCCATGAGCTTTCGACTTCATCTGCGCGTGAAAACAGTGTGCCGTCACCGGTGAGTACATCATGCATCAGTATCTCGTATGCATCTGCCACCTCACCCTCGTCAGCAGCATACGGCGCACGCATCACCATCTCCTCGTTATCGGTTGTCAGCCCTGGTTTCTTGGCATTTAAACGCAATACCACACCACTTTCTGGCTGCAGACGGAATACCAGTGCATTGGCGGCAGGTGCTGAGGCGTGGCTGTCAAACAGGTTGAACGGTGGTTTGCGGAAACGGATCATGACTTCTGACGATTTCGACTTCATGCGTTTGCCAGACCAGAGTATGAACGGCACACCTTCCCATCGCCAATTGTCGATGTAAAAACGTACTGCGGCGAATGTTTCTGTTGCCGAATCGGGTGAGACGAACTCTTCTGAGACGTATGCCTTGGCAGCTTCACCTTCGACGGTGCCTGAAGCGTATTGTGCAGAAACGGCGTGTAGCTTTATCTCTTCCGGTTTGATGCTGCGTATAGCACGTAACACTTTCATCTTCTCATCTCGTACGGCATCAGCGGTAAATTCGACAGGCGGTTCCATCGCTACCAATGTCATCATCTGCATGAGATGACTCTGTATCATGTCGCGTAAGGCGCCAGATCTTTCGTAGTATTTTGCACGGTACTCTATACCTAATGTTTCGGCGGTTGATATCTGAATATGATCGATGTAGTTACGGTTCCACAGTGGTTCCATGATGCTGTTAGCAAAACGATAGACTAATAGATTTTGTACGCTTTCTTTACCGAGGTAATGATCGATACGATAGATCTGCTCTTCTTTGAAAACCGACTGTAGTTCTTTATTTAAAGCGCGTGCGCTTTCCAGGTTATGGCCGAACGGTTTTTCGATGACCAGCCTGCGGTAACCATCATCTTCATTGGCGAGCCCTGCTTTGCGCAGACCTGATGTAACTTTTCCATACCAGTCTGGCGGGATGGCACAATAGAACATCGCATTTTTTTTGCCGTCAAGCTCTACCAGTGCTTCAGCAAGACGCTGGTATGTGGTCTCATCACCGAGATCACCCGGCACCATGATCAGACGTGCCAGAAATTTTTTCCACCTCGATTCGTCTTCGACGATCTCTGGCGAAAATTCCTGCATGCCTTCGCGGACCAGGTTGATCCAGACTTCTTCGGTACGGTTATTGACCACACCGATTATCTTGCTATCAGTATGCACCAGGCCACAACATAACATGCGGACCAACGCTGGCATCAGTTTACGTTTGCTAAGGTCTCCAGTAACACCGAAGATAACGATATTAGTCGGGGCAGCAGTTTCGATTTTTTTGTTAGAAGCTACCACAGTCTGCCTCCATTTTTATAAATATGTTTTTTGCTCATTTTATTTTAATTAATATTTTCCAGTATCAAATAGTTTTCTTCTGGATAGTATTTTAATATTCTGCAATCGCAGAATACGCTATCCATAAGAACTCTTCGCAGCTACGAGACCGCATTAACTTCCTCTTAAAGTTTCCAGATGTCTTTGTTATATTCCCGCATGGTTCTATCGGTTGAAAAGTATCCACTGCTGGCGGTATTGAGTATGCTCTTATGTATCCAGC
>JADFWE010000038.1 GCA_015222915.1 Pseudomonadota bacterium
CATTTTTCATTTGTTACGAAGTAACACAGTGATTCACTTCGACAATATCAGCAAACGTTACCCCGGTGGCCATACGGCACTGAGCCAGGTCAGCATGCGCCTGGAGAAAGGACAGATGGCTTTTCTCACCGGGCATTCCGGTGCCGGTAAGAGCACGCTGCTGAAACTGATCGCGATGATCGAGCGGCCGACCCGTGGCCAGATATTTCTCGATGGCGTCAACCTGAACAATATCAGCAACCGTAAGATTCCCTATATCCGCCGCAATATCGGTATCATCTTTCAGAACCACCACCTGCTGTATGACCGTCCGGTGTTCGATAATGTGGCGATGCCGCTGATCATCCAGGGTTATCGGCGACAGGATATCCACAAGCGGGTACGTGCGGCACTTAACCAGGTGGGACTGCTCAGCAAGGAAAAATCGATGCCCATCACCCTGTCGGGTGGTGAACAGCAGCGTGTCGGCATCGCCCGCGCCATCGTTCACAAACCGCTGTTACTGCTGGCTGATGAACCGACCGGAAACCTCGACCCGGAACTGTCACGCGAGATCATGGAGCTGTTCGCCCGCTTCAACCAGGTCGGCACCACGGTGCTTATCGCCAGCCATGACCTCGACCTGATCAGCCGCATGGGCACACCGATGATCAGCCTGCAGGATGGCAAGATAAGCCATAACGGTCTGCCATTCTCGCCAACTGATGCCTTTGCCAGCACGATACAGACCCGACAGGACGGGGTATAACACGAGATGGCGATAGCAAGACGCAATAAGCCGCGCCAAAGCAGTACACGCAAGAGTAGTACGCGCAAGAATGGCACCCGACAGAACAGCCAGCGAAAGGGAAACCAGCTACGCTCCTACCTGGGCCACCATCTGCGGGTCAGCTTTGCCAGCCTGGGCAGGCTCTATGCACAGCCGGTCGCGACCTTGATGACCGCTGCAGTCATCGCCATCGCACTGGCACTGCCCACCGGCCTGTATATCGCACTGGCCAATGTCGGTCAGCTCAGCAGCGGCTGGGACGGTTCTACCCAGATCTCTCTGTTCCTACGCGAAGACGTGAAACTGGGCGCAGCGAAAAAATTTAAACAGCGTCTGGAAAAGCACAAACACATCAAGAACATCGAACTCATCGATAAGGACAAAGGTCTGGAACAGTTCAAGGAAGTATCCGGTTTCGGTGATGCGATCAAATACCTCGACGACAACCCGCTGCCCATCGTGCTGGTGGTACAGCCAAGGATCATGACCAACCAGCCCGATGCCACCGGCAGACTGGTGAAAGAGCTGGGCAACAACAAGCTGGTCGAACTGGCACAACTGGACGTACAGTGGGTCAAACGCCTGTATACCTTTTTAGAAATCGCCAACCGCAGCATCCTGGTCATCGGCGCTATGCTCGCCATCGCGGTCTTACTGGTGGTCGGCAACACTATCCGTCTGGACATTCAGAACCGGCGCGAAGAGATCGAAGTCTCCAAACTCATCGGTGCCTCGGATGCCTTTATCCGCCGGCCCTTTCTCTATGTCGGTTTCTGGTACGGCGTCCTCGGCGGCCTGCTGGCGTGGGTCATCACACTGTTTTCACTACTATTAATGGAACAGCCCATCCACAAGCTGGCGCTGTTATATCACAGCGATTTCCGCCTCAGCGGACTGGGGTTTGGCAGCACCGTACTACTGATACTCATCAGCTGCACACTAGGGCTGATCGGCTCATGGATCGCTGTCAGCCGGCACCTCAAAGAGATCGAACCAAGCTAAACTTCATAGAATCAATAAGATAGGACGTTTTTACCCAAAAAAACAACGCGTTTTTCACAGGTTTATCTCTGCCCCGGAAGCGAATAATTTGCTTTTGAGGCTGGTATTTCAGTGAACTTTTCTTATAATTAGCACTCTTACTACTCGAGTGCTAAAATACAACCATGAGAGAAGACGATATGACAGCTACATTACTCCCAGCTATTCAGAACACCGCCTTAACTGCCGGTAATCTGGAATCTTATATCCAACAGATTAATGGTATTCCTGTTTTGACTTCGGAAGAAGAACAGGCGCTTGCTCTGCGCCTGCAAAACCAGAACGACCTTGCTGCTGCGCAGCAGTTGATCATGTCGAATCTGCGTTTTGTCGTGAAGATTGCCCGTGGCTACTCCGGTTACGGCCTGCCGCTGGGTGACCTGATTCAGGAAGGCAATATCGGCCTGATGAAAGCGGTAAAACGTTTTTCTGCCGACCATAAGGTTCGCCTGATCTCTTATGCCGTACACTGGATCAAATCCGAGATTCATGAATACGTTCTGCGTAACTGGCGCATCGTAAAGGTCGCAACAACAAAACCACAGCGTAAGTTATTCTTTAAACTGCGCAGCTCGAAGAAGCGACTGGGCTGGTTTACCAATGACGAAGTCCACGATGTTGCAGAAACATTAGGGGTAAAACCGGAGACCGTACTGGAGATGGAATCACGTCTTAGCGGTAGCGATATTACTTTTGACCCGCCAACGAACGATGACGATGAGCACCACTTCACACCGGCTGCTTATCTCACCGACAACGGCGCTGATCCTTCGCAACGCCTGGAGCATGATGATACCCGTTCGCAGGAGCTGAGCCTGATGGCCGACTCATTAAAAACACTGGATGAACGCAGTCAGGATATCATCCAGCGCCGCTGGTTGAATGAAGAGAAAGCGACATTGCACGAACTGGCTGGTAAATATCAGATATCTGCTGAACGTATCCGCCAGATCGAGAAGAACGCGCTGGGTAAGATGCGCGTTGCCTTTGAAGCGTAAGGTAGTCGTTTCCGGGTACGGCTAGGAACGGATCTTAAAGAAAAACAGATTTTTTCCGCGAAGTGCGCAACTCAACAACCGCACTTCGCGGAAAAAATCTGTTTTTCTTTAAGATCCGTTC
>JADFWE010000293.1 GCA_015222915.1 Pseudomonadota bacterium
ATCGATATCTCTCGACGGGTATTTTTCCGGGGTAGGTAAACAACGAGTTTATTGCCATGAAGGACGCAAAGAGTGCAAAAAGCTTTTTAATTTTAAAAATCTTAGTGTGCTTTGCGTTATTCGCGGCAAACGTTTTTTAATTATTTTTAGAAGTTTTTATATGCCAAGTAAAAAAAGACGGCGGCGCGGCAAGCGCCTGCCGGAAGAACCTGTCGAAGTCGAAATTACCGGTTTATCAAGTGAGGGCCGGGGCATAGCGCATATCGATGAACGCACTGTGTTTGTCGACCAGGCATTAGCTGGCGAACGTGTCCTGTTCAAATACACCCGTCTTAGCAAGAACATCGCCGAAGGCCGAACGGTAGAAGTCCTACAGGCCTCCGACCAGCGCGTACGACCGAAGTGCAAAGCATTTGAAATGTGCGGCGGCTGTAGCCTGCAGCATATGTCATCAGAGATGCAGGTGAAGCTAAAGCAGGACATGCTGCTCGACCAGTTGAAGCATAACGGTGTGGAGCCGGAAGAAGTGCTTGAGCCGTTGCTCGGACCTGAATTCGGTTATCGGACCAAGGCGAGACTGGGTGTGCGTTATGTCAATAAAAAAGAAAAAGTACTGGTCGGTTTTCGCGAACGAGGTTCTTCCTTTATAACGGATACCGAACGCTGCGAAGTCTTGCACCCTTCGGTCGGCGAAATTTTAGAAGAGCTGGCAGAGTGCATCAATCAGCTGGAAGCCCGACGCACCATCGCACAGATCGAAGTGGCTGTCGGTGATAATCAGACTGTCCTCGTGTTCCGCCATCTAGAGCCGCTGGTCGATGAGGATAGAACCATACTCGCTGATTTCTGCCGTTCTCGTTCACTGGTGTGCTATCTGCAGGCCGGCAAACCGGATGATCTTGAACTGCTGGTACCAGAGCAGGTCGAGGCGCTACATTATTACTTGCCAGACCGTGGGCCTGACTGTGGGCCTGGCGGTGAGCCTGATATGCAGCATGGGAAAAAATTCCCGGATCTTAAAATCGAATTTCAGCCCGCTGACTTCACCCAGGTCAATCCTGAAATAAATAAACGTATGGTGGCTAACAGTATCGACTTCCTCGATTTGCAGGAAAGCGACAGGGTACTGGATCTGTTCAGCGGCCTGGGTAACTTCTCGCTGGCCATGGCGAGACACTGCCAGCAGGTGACAGCCGTCGAAGGTTCCCTGGTGATGGTAAAGAAAGCGAGAGATAACGCTGCTTTGAACGATATCGATAACGTTGAATTTATCTATGCGGACCTCTACAGTGATGAAGTGTTGAGTGCGCCATGGCTGAAACAGAAATACGACAAAATTCTGCTCGATCCGCCGCGTTCCGGTGCAGCAGCGATAATTCCGGCATTAAAAAAGATGCAGGCGAAGGCCATCGTCTATGTTTCCTGTCATCCGGCAACGCTGGCACGTGATGCTGCGGTACTGGTGAATGATCTGGGTTATAAACTGAAAAAGGCGGGGATCATGAACATGTTCCCGCACACTGGCCATGTCGAATCGATAGCGGTGTTTGAGAAGAAGTAGAAGAGCAGTCGTATGTTATAAGTTATAAGTTATAAGTTTTATGTTGCAGGTCACTGCTGTCCCGTTAACTTCAGGTGTGATCAGCTTAAACCATTACCATATCTGAAGTAGTGTCCGTGTCTGCTACCAGAGACATGAATGGCAAGTTACAGTTGAGACACGCTGTAAATACTTCCATGTACGCTCGGATGCCGCGTCCATGCGGCATACGGTCACAACAGTAACTTGTCATTCATGCCTCTCATCGTTAACGGGATATATATAGTTGCAGGTTATAAATTAAGGCACATACAACTTAAAATATACAACTTATAACTGTCTCTTACCCCAGGCTGAAATGCATCTCGACACCGGCAACCTCGATAACATCGCCATCATTGAGCGGGTGCTGTTTACCGACTTCTTCGCCGTTTACCAATGGCATCCTGTTGTCTTCACCACTATCGACGATGATGATGAAATAACCGGCCGGCCTGCGGGTGATGGCGGCGACCTGTACGCCGGGTTTACCCAGCGTGGTTAGTATCTTTGTCAGCGGTAACTCTTTGCCGGCGTTTTTACCTGAGGTTAACTGAAGTCTGGCCGCACCGGGGCCGTCTGAATTCAGGCCACTCGAACTGCCGATAGACGCTTCGGCTTCTTCACTGGCCTGTTCTGTTTCCGGCATACCCTGTGTATCAGGGCGGATGATCATGGTGTTTTCAAAAGCGCTCTCATCATCGTCGGCACGGTCGTTGATGAACTTCAGTTCATGTTTGCCGATGACGATATCTTCGCCGTCTTTTAACGGATGTTTTGTTATCTTGCTGCCTTCGACAATGGTGCCGTTGGTGCTGTCCAGATCTTCGATAAAAAAATCGTTGAGTATGGTGAGTATCTTCGCGTGCCTACCGCTAACGGCAAGGTTATCGAGATGAATATCGTTGTCGGATTTGCGCCCGATGGTGATTATTTCTTTATCAAGTTCGTAGTCTTTTATGACGTCGCCATTAAAACTGAGTACTAGTCTGGCCATGATGAGTCCTTCATTCGCTTTCTTGTTGTTATGTTAGGAAAATAAGTCAAAAAATCGAGAAAACAAGCCGTTCTTAGCGGGGAACGGCTTTACCGGTTTTACCAGCAGGGCGGATATATTGTCCCTGCCGCCGTGATCATTCGCCAGCCGGATGATTTCCGACGCGGCTTTTTCCAGATCGTCTCTGTGGTTGAGCAGGGTAGATTCGATCAGTTCATCGGTGATCATATCGTTAACACCGTCTGAACACAGCAGGTAGATATCATCGATCATTGCGATGTCTTCCTGGATGTCGATGTTCACTTTACTGTCTATGCCGATGGCGCGGGTTACCAGGTTTTTATTCAGAGAATTTCTCGCCTGTTCCGGCGTATAAAAACCGCGGTCGATGAGTTCCTGCATCAGGCTGTGATCACGGGTGACCAGCTCCAGCTCATCATCTCGCAGACGGTAGAGGCGTGAATCGCCGACGTGGGCAACGGTGAAACGGTTGTCATAGAACATGGTGACCACGACGGTGGTGCCCATACCGCGATACTGTGCATTGGCTTCAGAGGCATCATGTACTTTTTTATTGGCCAGCGTGACCGCTTCATGCATCAGCAGGCTTTCGGCACTGTAGCCGCTGTCATCATCGGTCGAGCCGGCGCTTATCTTCTCTATCTTCTGCGTTATGGTCTCTAATATGGTGCTGACGGTGATGGCGCTCGCCATCTCGCCGCCACGGTGACCACCCATGCCGTCTGCCAGTACCGCCAGTGCGATATCTTCATCGAAACCGATGGTGTCTTCATTATGGTCACGTACCGAACCGACATCGGTCTGGCCATGGATGATTATTTTATCTCTCAGGCTCATCAGCAGTCCTTACTTCGCCATGCCCATAATCTTCAGACATTTCTCGATGTCTGCGGCCATCTGCCTGCCCTGTTTGTAGCGTTTCCCGGTATCTTTCTCCATCGAACGGTTGATGATCACAGAGACGCAGCGGGGCAGTTTCGGATTGATCGATTCAGGTTTCGGGTGAGGTTCATTGGCGATCTTGTACATCAGTGTTGCCATCGAATCACCGGTGAAAGGCAGTTTCCCCGTACTCATCTGGAACAGCATGACGCCCAGTGAAAAGATGTCTGACTGCCCGGTTACTTTCTTACCGGCCAGCTGCTCGGGTGACATGTATGAAGGCGTACCTAATACCATGCCGGTTTTGGTCTTGCTGGAATCAGTTATACGAGCGATACCGAAATCGGTGATCTTGCAGGAATCGCTCGCCGGATCCCACATGATATTGGCGGGTTTGATATCGCGATGCACCACGTTATGCTGATGTGCATAGTCGATGCCTTCAGCAGAACGTTTGATGATCGATAACACTGTTTTCAGGGGTAGCAGCGAGTCCGGCTTGATGTACTTGCTGAGGTCGGTACCTTTGAGGAATTCCATGGCGATGTAGGCCAGATCATGTTCTTCACCGGCATCGAAGATGGTAACGATATTAGGGTGATTAAGGCGGCCTGCGGTTTCGGCTTCGCGGAAGAAGCGTTCTTTGACGTCCTTCAGTTCATTGGCTTCAAACTCCTGTGAAAGTGCCATGGTTTTAATGGCCACGGTGCGGGATATCTTGGGATCTGTGCCCAGGTAGACTTCGCCCATGGCACCTTTGCCCAGTACTTTGTCTATCTGGTAACGCCCCAGCATCGGTTTCTCTATACCGCCGCCTTCGAGGATGAGTGTGCCACCGGAAGCACTTTTCCCGCCGCCGAGGATGACGGTTTCTTCCAGCGACTGCGCACGGTTCGCCCGGCTCCTGATATCGCGGAATTTGGCATCGTGGTCAGCCATGAAGTCGTAGACCGATTTGGCCTTATTGAACTGGCGTTTACGTTCATAGTCCAGCGCGAGGTTATAGAGCAGTTCCAGCACCGCCTTGTCCATCGGCAGCTTACGGAATTTATCGAAGGCCATGTCCAGCTGACCCTGGCCCTGCAGAGACAGGCCCAGCATACGGTTGCTTTCCGCAGATTCGATATCCAGTCGCGCCTTGCCTTTCTCTGAAATGAAGAATCGTTTGGTGGTGAGCAGGATATGACCGGTGGCCAGCAGCAGGGCAGGCATCATCAGCTGTATCCACATGCCCTGCGTTGTCATCAGTACATAATGTACGGCAAACATACCGGACAGCAGGATTATGGTGATGACGAAACCGACAAAGGCACTCAGTCTTGGAAGCAGCAGCATGATATAGATGGCGACCAGAAGTACGGCGGCGAGGTAGGCGTAGAAGCCCCACTCGGGTTCGATGAAAAAGTCTTCGTTCAGGATGCTGGAAACCGAATGCGCCAGCGTGATGACCGGTGACATACTGGAGTCGATAGGGGTAACAAATGTATCACCGACACCGAGTGCTGTAGCGCCGATCAATACGATCTTGTCCTTATATTTCGAAGCCGGAATTTTCCCCTGCAGCACATCGAAAAATGAATCGACAGGGAAGGCGGCTTGCTGGTGATCACTGCTGTAGAAAAAAGTATTCATCAGTGAGTAGCCATCGGTTTTAATCTTCAGGCGACCAAGCTGTACGTCTGAACCAACGGTGATCTTTATATCGTCAACGCCGAGGTTCAGGCCCCTCGCTGCCAGCATCAGTGCCATCGATGGGTAGTATTGACCATAATAATCGACTATCAGAGGCTCTTTGCGTATACCACCGTCGATATCGGGCAGTGCCACCAGTGCGCCGATGGCATCGACCTGTTCACCTAGAGTGGCGATAGGCGGTAACGTTTCGACGACAGGCAGAGGGGTGTAGGCTTCCGGGTTGGTCGTTATGTCGTCGATGATATTTTCTTCAGGCAGACTGTTTCTGGTGACATATTCCGGCAGCAACTGATCGGGTTGGCCATAAGGCTGACCGGGAAAAAATGGCATATTAAAGACCACGTTACCGGCAACCTGTATGCTCTGCGCCAGCGTTTTATCGGTGTCGAGGATGA
The DNA here is from genome assembly GCA_015222915.1 of Pseudomonadota bacterium. Lineage (GTDB taxonomy): Bacteria > Pseudomonadota > Gammaproteobacteria > SZUA-229 > SZUA-229. Next base: position 5,570 of record JADFWE010000293.1, read on the forward strand.
TCTCTGCCGAGTTGATGTATTCCTGGTAGGCAATCAGTTCTTCGGCGACCTGTTTGCGCAGAGGGGACTCTTCCAGGGCAGTAGCGATCTTAGCTATCGCTTTGCGGCCATTTTTGTCTCTTTTGCCTTTCACCAGTTTTCGGCTGTCATCGATGGTGACAGCCAGTTCTTCGATATACAGCGGTAGGGCAGCGATGGTGCTGTCTTCAAATGTCTGTTTCAGCTGACGGATGAACTGCAGGCCGGGGTCGATCTGTGGTTCGGAAAAGAATACGGTCTGGCCGACGGCTTTAACGCCGCCCTGTGCCAGGATATCGTGCATCTGAGCGTGGATATCACGTGACCATGGCCAGCGCCCGATATTGTCGATACTCTGGTCATCGATAGCGATGATAGCGATCTTGTCACTGGGTGTATGCTTTGACGAGCGAACGCCAAAGTCGTATGCATCACGTTCAAGGCTGGCGATAAAGTCAGAACTGGCGAAGGCGAGGAAGATGATGGTGATGACAAGCCCGCTGAACCAGTCACTTTTTAAAGCTCCACTTTTCATGTATTGCCCCTCTGGCTTTATAGTTTTTGTAGTGAACAGAGCAGCGACCTGCCTGTTCTTTTCAGGTTGTTTTTATTATTTTTGTTTTTTGATCATTTCTATTTAGCGAGACGAAAGTCAGTCTCTGGATATGATGATTTTAGACGTAAAAAAAAGAATGCCTATTAAATGCTTGAAAAAAATAACAAAAAGGCAGGAGGGGGAGTTGTAAGTTATAAGTAGTATGTTGTAAGTAACGCTTGTTAAGCGTTTTGTTTCTCACTTACAACTTAAGGCCACAATCTATTTTCAGAGGTGCCCTTAAAATATACAACTTATAACTTATAACTTGTTCTACCGAAGTGTGGGGGCATCGAACTGCGCGCTGATCACCTGCGCCACGGTCGTGCCCAGTCGTTTTGCAAAGCGCTCCAGGATATCATCCTGAACGGTGTAGTTGACGATGGTCTCCTCACCGATAATTTCGCGGGCAACATAACTGGAACTGGCAAGCTCATCGATCAGTCCTATTTTCACCGCGCCTTCCCCGGTCCAGATAAGACCGG
>JADFWE010000294.1 GCA_015222915.1 Pseudomonadota bacterium
GGTCTAACATTGAAACGCGCTGCCTGCATCTGCCCGCCGAAAAGTTTTCAGGTGCTCACCGATAACTTCCAGCGTATCCTGAAGTTACCGGAAAGCGTGATGAGAGTACTGGTAAGAAAAACCTATGAGTCTCACGGTCAGATCACCCGTGATGCGGTAGACACCTTAAACAATGTAAAAGATCTTGCCTGCAAGGGTCTGCTGATACACGATGAAGATGATGATGAGATCAGCTGGCACAGCAGCGAAGAGATCGCCCGCGCCTGGCCCGATGCGAAATTCATAAAAACCAGCGGTCTCGGGCATCGCCGTATCATCCGTGATGAGCAGGTGGTCCGGCATATAATTGACTTCATCGGAGAAACACCCGGGGCGGCAGAAACTGATGCTGTTTCTCTTCTATAATCTGGAGCAACTGGTCTTCCTCCATATCAACAAATAACGAATACAATAGATTCCGTTTATCTCCGATGAAACTTCTACATTTTACCGCCGGGTGTTTATTAGGTATCTCCACCTATGCGGTGGCCTGCACCACGGGCATAAATCTGAAAGTTGACCGGGTAACACTCAACAATCCTGTCGGGGCAACTGCCGGCCCGACGACCATCAATTTCAGGCAGAGCTATGCCTCGCCGCCACTGGTTTTTATCCTGCCCGGTAATGACAGTGCCGACCCTGCGACTATCCGTATACTCAGTGTCAGTACCACCGGCTTTCAGGTGGGTACCGCTGAATCTGAAGGCGAGGATGGTGTTACCACAGCACAGAACTTTAACTATCTCGCTATCGAAGCCGGCAGCTATAACGTCCCTGCCGGCCCACGCATACAGGCCGGCACCTTAAGTACGACACAACGCCAGTCGGGTGCGGGCGATACTACCGGTTATGCAACTGCAAGTTTCTCCCCCACATTTGGCGGCAGTGCGCCGATGGTAATACACGAACTGCAAAGTTTTTCCAATGACCCGAGTTATAATTTCGGCAGCACAGCTCTGACGCAGCCCTGGCTGGAAACCATCAGCCTGCAGGCTTCAGCCACCGGGTCGAGCGCACCGGTGGCACTCGAACGTGCAGAGACCAGTGCTGGTACTGTCACATCAAATGAAACGCTCGCCTGGTTTGCGATGACCGCCGGTACCGGCAGCTTTACCGATAATGGCGGTAACACTATAAACTACAATGCATTTTCGACTGCCTCGAATATCGACGACAGCTGTACGGGGAATGCTCATGGCCTAGCCAGCATAAATACCATCGCGGTTGCCAGTCAGACATCACGTAACGGCAATAATGGCGGCTGGCTGCGTCTGTGTAATACCGACAGCAGTAATGTCAGCATTAAAATACAGGAAGACCGGGCCAATGACCCTGAGACAGGCCACGCTAGCGAATCAGCGACGGTTATCGCTTTCTCTCAGGCTTTTGACAGCAGCGGCGGCGGATCCCGGCCAAAATGGGAAGCAGACACTGCCACCGTCAATGCTCAGAATGTTGGTGGCAGCCTGAATTTCACTACGGTCAGCTTCCCCAATGCTTTTCAGAGCACACCGCTGATCTTTGCCCTGCCGACGACAGAAGGTCTTGCCCCAGCCTCGGTACGTTTCAAAAATATCTCGACCACAGGTTTTCAGATCGCGCAGGTAGAACCCCAGGGTGAATCCGGTGCACATCCGTCGATGACCGTCGATTACCTGGCCATCACACCGGGGACGCATACCTTCCCCAATGGCACTACCGTGTTCGAGGCCGGCAGTATCAGCACCAGTGCCTTTCAGGGTAAAAACACGCCGGGCGCCAGCTACACGACCTTGACCTTCAGTAATACTTTTGCCGCCAATCCGGCTATCCTGCTCGACGTACAAAGTACAGCTTCAGAACCCGGTATCGACCCGGTTTCAATATCTGCTCCCTGGCTGGAAGTTACGGTGGAGTCCGGTTCCATCACCACCAACAGCGCCCGCATCGCTATGGAACGTGCAGAGACATCTACCGGCACGGTAGTAACAGAGAGCATCGCCTACCTGGCGGCTGAAACCGCCATCGATGATATCATCACCAGCAATGGCGGAGCTCCGGTCGCGGTGAAGACCATGACCACACCGAATAACATCAGGGGCTTTGATAATGGCTGCTTCACCAATAACTACAACGGCGGTGCTTTCGCTACAACACCTTATGTGATCGCACAGCAGATATCGCGTAATGGTGCTGATGGCGGCTGGATCCGCCGTTGCAGTATCAATAGTACGCAGATCGGGCTGACAGTCGATGAGGACAGAGCCGCTGACACCGAGAGGAGCCATACCAGCGAGGTCGCTGCCGTCCTCGCTTTTGAAAAGGCTTTCGAATGGTGTCCGCCACTGTTGAACCTGGCAAAAAACAGCTCGGTGACAAGAGATCTAATCAATGGCACCAGTAACCCTAAAGCCATTCCCGGTGCCCTGCAGACTTACGCCTTACGCCTCAATAACGAGGGCCGTATTCCGCTGGATGACAACAAGGTCGTCCTCACCGACAAGATACCGGCAGGGACATCGGTATTTGTACAGAGTAGTGCTCAGTACCCCGAAGCCCCCCTCAACTTTATCGACGGCACCGGTGCTACCGTGTCGGGATTAAGCTTCGTTTATTCAGGTCCGGCTTCGACCACGGATGATATCGAGTTCTCAAACAACAATGGCAGCGATTTTCTCTATATACCGACACCGGACGGTGACGGCTTCGACAGCGCCGTCACCGATATCAAAATCAATCCTAAAGGCGTGTTCAATGCCTCAAACGGTACTGATATTCCAACATTTACCATGGAATTTTCAGTGCGTGTTGATTAGGAAAACCAATTGAAGTCATGCGCTAGTTTGGCTCCGATACCGGAGGACGGCTGTTGACACAAGGGCGACGTTGGCCGTCGTTCGTTAAAAGCTAAAAACACGAAATGAACCAGTGGCTATCAGCCCCTACTGTTTGGTATTTTTTACGAACGACGAATAACGAACGACGAACAACGTCTCTTTTTAGCGAAAGCAGTCCTTCCGTTTACTTTTTCTACCGTCAGCCTTAGTGAGCGTGACCATCCGGACCATGGACATGACCGTGTCCGA
>JADFWE010000039.1 GCA_015222915.1 Pseudomonadota bacterium
GACAACAGCTAATAAAGATACAGTGAAGGTGGGCACTGCCCACCCTACGAAAACTAAAAGCTTTTCCTCGGCGTCTCGGCGGTGAAGTTTTTTAATCCTTATGGATGTCGCCTATGTGTCAACAGCAGTCACTTCAAAACGAAGACCTGTGCCAGATCATACGCCCGTTAGTCTCTGACCGAAATCACACCGCTATCTCATTCCAGAATTTTTTCAGGCGTTTTTCCGAGACCGGAAATTTTGTTTTAAGCTCCTGCGCGAAGAGTGAGATTCGATATTCCTCCAGCATCCAGCGATACTGCTCGAGCTGCGGTGATTTGATATGCTGTTTTTCGAGCGCCGTCTGCCGTTTAGTATACTCATCCCATAAGCGTGAGAAATCCAGACGTAACTGCCGGTCACGCGTCGCATTGGTCTTCGATTTTTCATAACGTTTGTCGATACCTTTCAGGTAGCGGGGGTACTCCTGCAACCACTGCCTGTCGATCATCGTTATAAAGTTTTCAGGGAAAAGACTGGCCAGCTGCACCTGGATGTCGGTGGCCGTATCAAGTTGTGATAACACCGGTGCCTTCATCTGTTTTTTGACCATGCGGTAGCCATCGAGCACATCACCAAGCAATCTGCTCCAGTGCTTGACCGTATCGTGCAACGCCGCTCTGCCCTTATCCAGTCGTCCGGCAAAATCTGCGGCGGTCTTGATCTCATCGAACAGGAAAACCTCGTCGATGGTCTTGTTGATGATATCCAGCTTGAGGTCTTCACAGCGGCCAAAGTCGGCGTACTTCAGGCACAGGTTCTGGATATCGGGGATCGATTTTTTCAGGTGTTTCATCTGTTCGGGCAAGGCATTGATGAAAAGCTGTCGCAATCCTCTATGCGTTTCCAGCGCTGCTTCCTGTCTACTCTGCAATGCTCTGAGATTCACCTGCCGGCCATCTCTGACCAGTGCAGGGTAGGCTTTTATGCTTATGCCCTGTAGCTCTATCTCGATCGATGCCGTCATCGAATCGAGGACATCCGGCCCGACATTATCCTGATCATATGGAGAATCGGAATCAGCACCACTCTCTTCGATGGTGACGCTATCTCGCGCCGTACCCGATAATCGATCTTTTATCGCCTGCAGGTCACGGCCTTCTTCGATCACCTCGCCATCGACACCGAGCACCCTGAAATTCATCAGCAGATGCTGATCGATGGCTGCTTCGTTCCAGGCATCATACGGGATTAACACGCCGGTCATTTTTCTAAGATGGTTTGCCACGGCAGTGGTCAGCGGCGATGCGTCATCGTCATCAGGAAGTTCCAGTGCCTGCGCACAGGCTTCGGCAAAATTCGGTGCCGGTACAAAATTTTTTCTTAGCTGTTTTGGCAGTGATTTTATCAACGCCACGATCTTCGCCTGCAGCAAACCCGGGATCAGCCATTCACAGCGTTGCGGGTTTATCGCTGCCAACCCCGCTGCCGGCGTAACCAGGGTTATACCGTCACAGTGATTACGCGGATCAAAATGATATTCGATGGGAAAACGTGAACCGCTCATCTGCAGCGAATCAGGGAACATATCATCCGACACCGGGGTGGCGTCATCACGCGTCAGATCCTCTGTAGATAAGTACAATGCCTTCGATTCCCCGGCACTTTTCCGCAGCCACTTATCCAGCGTAGAACCACTGAAGACATTCGCTGGCAATCGCTGATCATAGAAATCGTACAGCACATCTTCATCGACGATGATGTCACGACGGCGTGATTTCGCTTCCAGTGTTTCCAGTGACGTTAAAACTTTTCGATTATGGATATAGAAATCAGCCTTGCTCTCAAAGTCACCGGCGATCAGCGCACAACGGATAAATATCTCCCTGGCTTCAGCCGGATTGATCCGACCATAACTTATCTTTTTATCCGCATGGATGATAAGCCCATACAACGCTGCCTGTTCCATCGCGACCACCTGAGCGCGTTTTTTCTCCCAGTGCGGGTTACTGTAATGATATTTAACAAGATGCCTGGCTCTGTCTTCCACCCAGCCGACATCGATCTTTGCATTGGTGCGTGCGTAGACTTTTGTGGTCTCGACGATCTCGGCAGACAATATCCATTTCGGTGTTGACCTGAACAGTACCGATCCCGGGAAAACATGAAACTTTTTGCTGCGCGCACCGAGGTATTCTTTGCCTTCGTCCTTAAAACCGATATTGGCCAAAAACCCTGTCAGCAGAGAGCGATGGATCTGCTCATAGGAAGCTGATGAAGTATCTTCGTGCAAAGACATCTTTAGATTCGACAACATCTTCTTTATCTGGTTGAAGGTGTCGATCCACTCCCGCATGCGCATCCATGATATGAAATTTTTCCGGCACCATTTACGTAGCTGATTCGCTGACAGCTGTTCTTTCTCTGCGTGGTATGCCTGCCACAGATTAATATAGAAGATGAAATCAGAGACCTTGTCTTTGAACGCAGCATGTTTTTCATCCGCTGCCTGCTGTTTGTCCAGCGGGCGTTCGCGCGGGTCCTGTGTCGCCAGAGCTGAAACGATGATAAGAACTTCCCTTAAGGCATCTTCATTTTTAGCCTGCAACAGGATACGCGCCAGTTTCGGGTCGATCGGAAAATGCCCGAGATGTTTCCCTATCTTCGTGATCTTATGCTGCCTGTCGATCGCACCTAACTCGAACAGCAACTTGTAACCATCATTGATCAAACGCTCATCTGGCGGTTCGACGAACGGAAAATCATCGATATGCCCCAGCCGCATGTTCTCCATCTGCAGGATGACGGCCGCCAGGTTGGTACGCTTGATCTCCGGTTCGGTAAACTCATCGCGCAGATCAAAATCATCTTCATCATAGAGCCGGATACAGACACCTTCCGCTACGCGTCCGCAACGACCCATACGCTGGTTGGCAGAGGCCTGTGATATCTTTTCGATTGGTAAACGCTGAATCTTGCTGCGCCATGAATAACGCGATATCCGTGCCACACCCGAGTCGATAACATATCTTATTCCCGGTACGGTCAACGATGTTTCTGCCACATTGGTCGCCAGCACGATGCGTCGCTTGTTCGATGGATGAAAGATACGGTTCTGCTCAGCATTGGACAGACGCGCCAGCAGCGGCAGCACCTCGGTATTATCGAGCGCACGATTATATCTGCCTTTAGCCTGAGCCTCAGAAAGCGCATCGGCTGTCTCACGTATATCCCGTTCACCGCTTAAAAACACCAGGATATCACCGCGATCGATCCGTGATAGCTCGTTGACCGCTTCAATAATCCCATCCTGCAAGGTTCGCCCGGTATCTTCTTCAGCGCTCTGAAAAGGACGGTAACGAACTTCGACAGGGTAAGTACGGCCGGAGACATTGATTACTGGCGCGTTATCAAAATGTTTTGCGAATCGCTCGGGATCGATGGTGGCTGAGGTGATGATGATCTTCAGGTCTTTACGCTTGCTGATAAGACGCCGTAGATAACCCAGCAGAAAATCGATATTCAGGCTGCGCTCATGCGCCTCGTCGATGATGATGGTGTCGTACTGGTTCAGATAAGGATCATGACTACACTCGGCTAGCAGGATGCCATCCGTCATCAGCTTGATATAACTTCTTTCGTTCGATCTATCCGAGAAGCGAACCTTGAAGCCTACCTCGTTTCCCAGCTCGGTCTTCAGTTCATCGGCGATGCGTTGTGAGACAGCGCGTGCGGCCAGACGCCGAGGCTGGGTATGACCGATCTTGCCCCGGATACCCAGACCGATATCAAGACAGATCTTTGGCAGCTGCGTGGTTTTACCTGAACCGGTTTCACCGCAGAGGATGGTTACCTGGTTCTGCCTGATGGTGTTTTTGATGAGCTCACTTTTTTGCGCGATCGGCAGATCGTCGGGATAGGTGATCCGTGGAAGGTTCTGCTTACGTGCCTGTACAGTATTGATCGACTGCTCTATATCTTTACTTAATTGAGAGAAGGCCGTCGCGGCGAGCTTTCCATCCTTTTGTTTTTTAAGTTTATGCAGGCGTCGCCGAAACCTGAACACATCGGCAAACATGCATTGATTAATTCTGGTATTGAGAGATTGAATATCCAAGCAGGAGACGGCCAAAGAAGACAACAGTGATAATCGGATACCCGATTATAACAGTCCATTTGGACGGATAAGAAAAAAGTACGCAAAGGCCGTCAGAGAATGGTCGTCGGCGGATAAAGATCTATGCAAAACCCGAGAGCAGAATCCTTCAGGAAATCACAGCCGCTGGCCTACCACCAGCCACCACGACCGCCCCAGGGGCTGAAACTTGATCCATTGTTGTTCAAGGGAGCGCTGAAATTTCCACCATTATTATTCCATGGGCCGCCGAAACTTGACCGATTGTTGTCCCATGGCCCGCTAAACCCCGAACTGTTATTGTTCCAGGGGCCGTTAAAGCTCGAACGATTATTATTCCACGGACTATTAAAACCCGAGCTGCGGGAACCCGTGCTGCGAGAACCCTGGCCGCGAGAATCTTGGCCACGATTATAATATGGAGCATTGGCGCCAGGATAACTATTACCGCCACGCCCATAGCCACCATAATAAGGCACACTCTGGCCGGCATAATTTGAGCCTGAATAGTTAGGTACTGCAGCAGGTGGCGCAACCGGCGTAGTCACGGAAGGTGTAGCGGTAGCAGACGGCACAGCTGGTGCCACGGAAGCACTGCTCGCTGCAGCATCCTGTTCATACTTTTCCTGTACAGCCAACCCTTCTTTATGGATCAGTTCGTTAATATTCTGCGGTGGAAAATCACCATAACCGCCGTTGTAATATCCTGGCTGCTGTTTAACCGACCATTCAGAATGGACAGGCGCCATATAGACGCCGCTTATCAGCAGACATAATAATGGTAATCTTGACTGTATACAGCTTCTGGCAGATTCCTTGCCCATCATCATTTCGCTCATATTCATCACCCGGCCAACACATCAGAGATATAATGGCATAGACTGTATCACGACTGCCCTGGAAATTAACAGCGAAAATTTTGCAAAAACAGCAAAAAATCAGGAGATTCAGCCAGAACCTCCATCAGGCCGTCACGCTTTCTTGCCAGGGAGCCTCTGATTAAGTCTGAGGTTCCCTGGATAGCCGTAACCTTCTGTCTGGCGCAGCGGCTGCATTGATAAACGGTGACCAGTCTTCCCTGCTTAACATCAAACTTTCTCTCGGTAACGATCGTCCATTTATGAAATCCGCTACGGCATAAACTTTTACCTTTATGCTTTTCTGCGGGCGTTTTTCGCTTAAACGTCAGAATGTCGGCCATAACCTGCCACCTGTAGCGCTCCTGGTTTTCGCGCTCTAACTGCTCATAAGATATACCGTTTGTCTCCTGATCCAGGCCTTAAAACATCACAAATCGGGGTCATGATGCCTGACATACCGGGCAGTAATAACAGGCCTGCCCGCAGCGGGATTTTTTTTCAATCCGGGTACCGCAACGATAACAAGGTAAACCCTGGCGCCGGAAGACATAAAACCTGCTATCTTCAAAACTGCTGCCCTGATCCATCAATGCTTGCGCACGATCAATATCATTCGTCACACCAGCTGTTTGATATGACTGTCGAGGCAGCTCCAGGATAGCCTCAGCCAGCAGGTTTAATCTTTTCTCATCCAGTTCACTGCTGCGTACCACCGGGTTGATCGAGGCGTAGAACAGTATCTCGCAGCGAAGGTAGTTACCCAGACCCGCGACAAAACCCTGGTCGGTCAGCACCGAACCGAGTTGCCGGTTTCGATACCTGCTGGAAGTCAAACGCTCGATGATGATCGCCAGGCTCGTGGTATCTTCCAGCACATCCGGTCCCAGTCTGCGCAAGAACGGATGCAGCGACAAGGCGTCATCATCCAGCACCGCAATATCTGAGGCGCTGTATAAAAGCGCAGATTTCCCCTGACAATCTATCGCCAGACGCAGCTGCCGTTTACTGGCGGGGTAAAACGCTGTGTCACAGAAGACCCAGCGGCCATATAACTGATTATGGCTGTAGATATTCAGCCTTTGATGCTCAACCGTCGACAGACGTATCACCATCGCCTTGCCGCTAGCTCTCACCCCGATGACCTCTGAACCGGTCAGGCGGGATTCCCATCTCTGCAATGGCGTAAGACCAAAGCGGATAGAGTCGATAACCCTGCCCGCTATCTGCTCTCGCAGAGCATCGGCGATACGCCGTATCTCAGGACCTTCAGGCATGACGGCAGCATAGCGTATCGGTTCCCGGCATCATGTATATGAAGCTGCTTCACCCGCCACCTTCGCCTTAATCCCCTCGACGGCGACGCGTTCTTTGCTGAGAAATACGCCATCAGCAAACGCGATCGACGACGCGATAAAGGGCATCAGCGCAGACAGCAGCGGCAGACCGTTAAGCAGGCTTAATTTTTTGTCCAGATCCAGTTCACCTTCCTCTATCTGCTCGACACACCGGTCGAACGCCTTGTCAGCTTCATCGATATCTACGTCAGAATTAGGCAGGCCGGCGAGACGACTGCAGATGATCTGGTACACATCTTTTTCGCTCCGGCTCACATCGTCATCGATCATGGCAATCGATGCCCCCACCGCAGCGACCACGCTGATCAATTCATCCGGCTGCAGATTTCTTATCTCTTGCGACAGCCCTTTTCTATTCATCGCGATCAGGCGCCCGGCGATCTGATCAGGCGCTCTTAAGCGGTTGAGGTTAAACCACATCGGCACCAGGTAGCCGACGACTGCTGCGACCGCGACACCTTTTATCACCATCCAGCCGAGGGACATCCTGCCCCGGAACATCTCATCCTTGCTGCCATAACCTTCGAACCAGCCGATGCCTTCCATCCACAGGTAAGCCACGACCGAAGCCGCTGCCAGCGCCGCCATCGAGATAGCCACATCGAATAATCGCTGTTTATTGCTCAATCGACCAGACAATCCCTGGCTCTGATGGTTATCAAGAATCCACGATATCGAGACGGCTAATGCCAGCGATTGCAGCGCGTAAGGATAACTCCATGAGATATCTGTCAGTACCATCGATAGATTTTCAAAACTATCGACACCGGAAAGCATATTCAGGATATAGCGGTAGCTTATGGTCACCAGAAACCAGCTGGCGGCAGTAAAGAGGCCGACCCAGATATATGCGCTCCACGATCTCAGCCGGGTCAATTCGTTATAGCCCATGCCTACCCGGCATTTCAGATCTAGCGCGACGATCAATGCCGCACCGTAAGTAAACAGCATCAGGAATGTCATAAAACTAACATTGCCGAACTTACGAAAGTCGACCGGTTTACCTAACTCCTGAATAATCGAAACCACCAGAAAAGTCATCATGATGGCAAGTAGAGCACGCGATATCTGTGTTGCGGACAGTCTGTCGCGGCCGTGTGAACCACCCTCGAAACCCAGCTGTGAGATACGCGAACTCCTGCCACTCTCCGACAGCTCAGCGATACAGGTCGCCTTGGCCACCAGAACGGTTGCATCCCGGTAAGCTTCAAAGATAGATTTGCTGAGCAGCTTTTCGATCTTACCCAATACTTTATCATCGAGCTTTTCAGCCTTTAGCTCAGCGAACTCGCTATTGATGTACTCGAGAGATTCATTCAGACGATTGAGCTCAACATGGTTGTCCTGCATAAACTCACGCAGACGGGTCAGATCATCCTGTTTCCACTCGGCGATACTCTTCAGCAACACGTTCAGTCGTGCCCAGTGAAAATCAAGGCTGTCCGCCTGTTTCAGATCGAGGGCTTTACAATCTACCGACAGGGATTCACATAACTTGCGCAGGTGCTTGCTCTGACTGGGCGAGAAATTAAACGGTGCACGGCGCATGGCCGCCGCCATCTTCTGCACGTGATTCGGGATATGGCCGCGCTCCCAGAACTTACTGAGCAGCGCCTGATCATAACGCGAAAGCCAGGGCAAGGAAGGCAACAGCGTAGTTAAGAACAGGGCCGATAACATCGGTGCACTGAGGCCGGAAAACTCCTGCGGCAGGGTCGGGTTCACCTGCCCTAACATGGCGCCGTACAACAGGCCTATGGTCTCCGGCGAACTATCGAATAAGGCGCCGAGAAAGACGTAAAGTGATAGAACCGTAATCAGGTAGAAAATGAAAAAAGTGATGTAGTTCTGAAAGGTCGTGGTCGCACGGTTACTGCTCGGCGTATTGTAACGACGGTATGCATTAACACCGACGAATAAGCCACCGATCATCCATTCAAGCAAGGTAACATGTTCCATAACACCTCCATCGTACCGAAAAACCATGCCGGACTGCCAGAGCACGACACGCTCAAAAACGTTCCAGGGAACCTGATAGTATCATTATCATCCCAAGGTGATAAATACCCCTGTGATAAATACCCCCCAAATATTTTATACCTTTAACATCAAAACAATCCTTCCATTCATACCAGGCAGCGTCACATCATCAATACCCTGGCATATTCTGGCACACGCTGAAATGCTGTTACCGGATCACTGGTCTGCGCTTGACTGACTCATCACGTAAACCAGTCGATCTCAGGTCCGCCCTGCTGCTTCAGAAAATGATTGATCTTCGAAAACGGGCGACTGCCAAAAAATCCACGGTAGGCTGAAAGCGGTGAAGGATGAGGTGAACGGATGACGAGGTGATGTGACGCGTCGATCACCGCCCCTTTTTTCTGCGCGTAGGCACCCCAGAGTACGAATACCACGGGGCGATCAAGCGCATTAACGGTAGCAATAACCTTATCGGTAAAGATCTCCCAGCCCTTTCCCTGGTGTGCGTTTGCCCGTCCGCTCTCAACCGTTAATACGCTATTCAACAGCAACACGCCCTGATCTGCCCAGCCCTGCAGATTGCCATCCACACGCTCAGTGCCAGGCTGATCAAGATCAGGGTCATCATACAATTCCCGGAAGATATTGATCAGCGATTTAGGCAGCGGCCTGACATCCGGCATCACCGAAAAACACAGACCATGTGCATGACCGGGTGTCGGGTATGGATCCTGACCCAGGATTACGACACGAACGTTATGCAGCGGCGTACTGTTTAGAGCATTAAACCACAGGGAAGAAGGCGGGAGTATGACCTTGCCTTTATGTTTCTCTTCCCGCAGAAAGGCCTTGAGTGATTTCATGTAATCTTTATCGAATTCCGGCAACAGGAACTCGACCCAACTCTCATCGAATAAAGCTTTTTTCGCTGTCATGATCTCAGCTCAGACATTCCGATAAAAAACTGACGACCGCACGGATGCGCGATATATGCTGTATATCTTTATGGTAGACCAGCCAGACTTGATACGTGGGTAATTTCACAGATCGAAACAGACGGACCAGCTCGGGACTGGTATTCGCCAGCACCTCTGGCTGCAGCGAGATACCGACACCGGAAACCGTGGCTTTGAACCGGGTCACGGTACTGTCACTGCTCAGGATCCTCAGCGACTCATCTGAATAATTCAGCAGCCACTGATTTTCAGGCAATATCGACAGCAGATCGCCGTAACATATCACCTTGTGCTTTCTCAGATCTTTTAGCTGACGCGGCAAGCCATGGTTTTTCTCATAACCATGGGAGGCATACAGGCCAAGTCTCATCTCACTCAGATGCCTGGTCACCAGATCAGGCTCTTCCGGCTGGAACAGTCGGACGGAAATATCTGCTTCACCCTGAGCGACATTTGCCGTGGTGGCTGACACATTAAAGATGAGTTTCACCCCGGGATAGAGCTGATAGAAACGGTCGAGTGCAGGAATGATCACTTCCTGACCGAGACCTTCCGGCAGTGACAGGCGCACTGTCCCTGTCGTCGACCTCGAGGGCACGCCTTCACCATCCTGAACCACACGCTGGATCTTTAGCACAGATTTCTGAATCTGCTGCGCCTGCTCGTAGACGGCCTGGCCTTCTCCAGTAAGGCTCAGGCCTTTCACCGAACGCTGAAATAATTTTATGCCTAAGGACTTTTCCAGTGCGTCGATATGCCGGGCGACGGTCGACTGGTTCGAATCCAGCAATTGCGCCGCTGCCGACAGACTTCCCGCTTCAGCGGCGACAACAAAATAACGGAACCCGTCCCAATTCACAGCATTCTCGACCTGTACCATTTCCGGTTTATACCATTGCAGTTTATGAAATCCCAACCCAGATCATACATCGTCGAGTAGTATATCGTCGTTTTTTTACGGATACGAACTTTTCCTGAAGCCTGCATTCAGGTGAGCATAATCCAATGCCAGCTATCGGCTAGGAAGAGACGTCGATCGTTATTCGTTATTCGTCGTTCGTAAAAAATATCAAACAGTAGGGGCTGCATAATCATTGGTTCATTTCGTGTTTTTAGCTTTTAACGAACGACGAATAACGAAAGACGAAAAACTTCTCTTTAGTGTCAATAACAACCATTCACTTTCTAACAACATCTACCTGCTCAGATCTGAACGGCTACATCGGAAAACACCAATAATTTTATACCTTTGACAGATGAAGGTTACCCAGATCATCTACCTTGACACACCACCCTGTCGCCAGCCACGTTGTCGAACTTGTCTCGGTGATCAACAGCGGCCCTGTAAACTGCTGACCTGTTTTCATAGCGGCCCGGTTTATCACCGCAACCGATCCTTCCACACCAGGCATAGACGTGGGCACTTCCTGCAGTTCTTCTGTCGGCTGCCACCGAGGGATAGTAAATGCCTGCCGCGGTGCTGTTACCCGCACCCGCACATTGACCAGCTCGATATCGATATCCAGCCGGTGCCCGTAACTGTCTTCATGTTTCTGATGGAATGCCGGGGCGATACTCATAAGATCTGACCATGGCAGGTTAAGCGTATTGCTCTGCCCCTGATAGCGCACATCGACCGTGAGGACGATCTTAATCTCGTCTTTGCCGGAGCTGTCAGTGATCGTGGTGCTGCCAAGCTCATCTCTGGCATGACTCACCAGTTCGTCAAATATCAAGCCGATACCTTCCTCGTCACATTCGCCCAGACATCTGTTGACGGTGCGCGAACGCTCACGACTCGCATCGGCCGCCAGCATACCGACGGCCGATAAAACACCCGCATTGACCGGTACCATTGCCCGGTCCATCTCCAGCTCTTCTGCCAGTGCACAGACATGCAGGCCGCCGGCGCCGCCGAAGGAGACCAGGGTAAAATCTTTCGGGTCCTCGCCGCGTTCGACCGACATCACCCGCAGAGCACGCGCCATATGATCGTTGACCACATCGATGATACCCTGTGCCGCCTGTTCGACGGTGACCGTATTCTCACCAGACGACAGATCATCCGCTATGGTCTGCACGGCGGAATGAGCAGCGTCTTTATCCAGCCGCATATTGCCACCGAGAAATGCCTGCGGCAGCAACCGGCACAACACCACATTGGCATCGGTTACCGTTGGCCGCTGGCCGCCGCTGCCATAACAGGCTGGCCCCGGGGTTGCACCGGCGGATTCCGGGCCTACCAGCAATAAACCGCCGGCATCGACCCGCGCGATGGAACCGCCGCCAGCACCGATGGTAAACATATCCACCATCGGCACCGCCACCGGATAACCGCCGATCTTTGCGCCGGTGGTGAAGCCGATCTCTCTATCGATGATGGAAACATCGGTCGAAGTCCCCCCCATATCAAATGACAGCAATTGCTCGATGCCCGAAGCGCGAGCGACCGTCTGCGCACCTTTAAGCCCGCCAGCCGGCCCGGATAACAGCAGGTTAACCGGATAAAACCCGGCCTGCTCCGCACTGGTAACACCGCCTGAACTCTGCATGATCGACAATGAACTACCCTGCAGGCCGTCTTCTAAACGCCGCAGGTAACCCTGCATCAGCGGCCCGACTTTTGCATTTAACACGGTGGTCATGCCACGCTCGTACTCCTTATACTCGGGCAGCACGTCGGATGAACGGCTGATAAAAACATCGTCAGCGAACAGTTCTTCAACCGCTTGCTCGATCTTCAGTTCTTCACTGTCATCAAAGAACGAAAACAGGAGATTGATTGCGACTGCCTCAGGCGCTAACGCTACCAACTGCTGTTTCAGCCGTGTCAGGGCCGGCTCGTCCAGCTGCTGCAGGTGCTCGCCCTGTGCACTCAGCCGTGAATCCACCTCGAGACAGAATTCAGGGTCGATCAACGGCGGCTTTTTCAGCGGCGTCAGGTTATACAGCTCTTCACGCGCCTGCCTGCCGATATTGAGCACATCAGCCAGACCTCTGTTCGTAATATAGGCGACAGGCACACCCTTACCTTCGAGGATAGCGTTGGTGGCGACCGTCGAACCGTGGATGACAGAGAACCCGCCACCCGTTATGGATAACTCAGATATACCCTGCAGGATGGCCAGCTCCGGCGCATGTGGAGTAGACAGCACCTTGTGTGTGGTGATCGATCCAGTCGCGTCATCGAACAGGATGAAATCGGTGAATGTGCCGCCGGTGTCGACGCCGAGAAATTTAGCCATGCGCTATTATAAAAGTAATTCACCACAGAGGCACAGAGCACACAGAGTTTTAATTTGTTAGCTGCGCCGCAGGCGCAGTTAACAATAAAAAGCTTTTCTCTGTGTGCTCTGTGCCTCTGTGGTGAAAAAATTTTTTAGTTTTATCTTGCAAGCTACGACGAATCAGTAATAATAGCCCACCATGTCAGCGCTAATCTCAGTCAACGATCTAACCCGTCACTACGGTGATTTCTGCGCGGTGGATAACATCAGTTTCGAGCTGTCGGCCGGAGACATCCTGGGATTTCTCGGCCCCAACGGCGCCGGAAAATCGTCGACCATGCAGATGTTGAGCGGCAACCTGGCACCGACTTTTGGCGAGATCAGCATCGATGGCATCGACCTGCTGGAGGACCCGAAAGCCGCCAAAGCATCTCTGGGTTACCTGCCGGAAAATCCGCCACTCTATAAAGAAATGACGGTTGATGAATTTCTGGATTTCTGTGCCCGTCTACATCTCATCAGCCGGTCACAGCTGAAGACGGTATGTGACTCGGCCATCGAACGCTGCGGGCTCGGCGACGTACGCCGGCGTCTTATCCGTAACCTGTCGAAAGGTTATCAGCAGCGTGTCGGCATCGCCCAGGCCATCCTTCACTCTCCGCCGGTCATCATCCTGGATGAACCCACGGTCGGACTTGACCCGATACAGATATTGGAAATTCGCCAGCTGATAAAACAGCTGGGGCAGAACCACGGCATCATCCTGTGCACCCACATCCTGCCGGAAGTACAGGCGGTATGTAACCGCGTACAGATCATCAATCACGGTCAGCTGGTCTACACCGCGAGCATCGCTGAGCTGTTAAATGAGGACAGCACACGATATGAGATCTCGCTGAACAGCAGTCTGAAACAGACGGTTCTGCATGAAGGCGATAGTGCACATACGATTTTTAATAATATTGAACCGATAGATGACCACAGTTTTATCGCTGACAGCGATCTCAGCGCCGACAGGACCACCGCATACATCATCGCGCAGAACTGGGGACTGACCCGCTTTACCCGCCATCAGGTCTCGCTGGAACAGATCTTTATCGACCTGACCACCGGCGACACGAAGGCCGGCGACACCAAAGCACTGAACGAAACAGGTCTGAGAGATTAAAAAGTCGAGCTTATGATACTAACCATCGCAAAACGTGAATTTCGCAGCATGTTCCTGTCACCGCTGGCATGGGTGCTGCTCGCCGTGGTACAGATCATCCTGGCCTGGTCGTTTTTCACATCCATCGATGTTTTTTTTAGTATCCAGAAAGACCTGACCACCATGGCCAATGCTCCAGGCGTCACTGACCTGGTCGCCACCCCATTATTCGAAATCGCCAGTGTCATCCTGCTGATGATCACGCCACTGTTAACCATGCGCCTGATCAGCGAAGAGAAACGCAGCAAGACCCTCAGCCTGCTGATGAGTGCGCCGGTGAGCATCAGTGAGATCGTGCTCGGTAAATATCTCGGCCTGCTTTTTTTTATCCTGACACTGACAGCGCTGATCACGTTGATGCCATTATCGCTGGCCATGGGCACGACACTGGACTACAGCAAGATATTCTCCGGCGCCCTGGGGCTGTTCCTCATATTATCGGCCTTCAGTGCCGCCGGCTTATACCTTTCATCTCTGACAGACAATCCGATGATCGCGGCGATAGGCACTTTCGGCCTGCTGCTGTTCTTATGGCTGCTCAATATAAAAAATGCCAGTGACAGCAGTAATGTTCTAAATTACCTGTCGCTGCATACACATTTTTCCAGCCTGCTGCGCGGCGTACTGAACACCAGTGACATCGCTTACTTTTTATTGTTCAT
The DNA here is from genome assembly GCA_015222915.1 of Pseudomonadota bacterium. GTDB lineage: Bacteria > Pseudomonadota > Gammaproteobacteria > SZUA-229 > SZUA-229. The sequence goes on from JADFWE010000039.1 coordinate 14,365, forward strand.
CACCGCATTTATCGTGCTGGCGATAAGACAGCTGGAAACCCAGCGCCTGCAGTCATGAAGTTATCGAAACAGTCACGCCTGCAGCTCAATATCCAGCGGTTTATTTTTCTGCTGTTATTCATCAGCAGCATCGGTATGCTGGCCTGGATCAGCGACCACTACAGTTATCAGTTCGACCTGACAGCGAACAGACGCCACTCACTTTCCGAGAGCAGCATCGAACTGCTCGGCAAACTCGACAAAACCATCAGCGTCCACGCCTACACTACAGACGATGTCTCCAAACAGGCCATCCGCGATATCATCCGCCGCTACCAGAACATCAAACCTGGCTTCACCCTGCGCATACTGAACCCGGATATCGATCTCGCTGAAGCAAAGCAGGATGGTATCGTCATGGACAAACCGTTTGCCTTCGTTATCTATTACAACGATCACATGGAGCCGATCAGCTCATTGAGCGAACAGGCCATCAGCAATGCGCTGCTGCGCCTGAACCGGCGAGACAATCAACAGGTGGTTTTTTTGAGCGGCCATGGTGAACGCGATATCGACGGCACGGACAAACGTGCATATGCCGTACTGAAACGCGAGCTGGAAGCAAAAGGGTTCAACCTGCAGAGTATCAACATGCTGGAACAGCCTGTCCCTGAAAACACGCAAGTACTGGTTATCGCTGCACCCGACCATCCTTATCTGCAGGGTGAATTAGACCAGATCAATGAATTTATCGACCATGGCGGTAACCTGATGTGGCTGGTCGACCCCGGTGAACTGCAGGGACTCGATAAACTTGCCACATCATTAGGTCTGCAGCTACAGGATGGCGTCATCGTCGACAACGACCCGGAGCTGCGCCGCACCTTGAATATCCATCACCCGGCCATCATCCCGGTGACAAAGTATTTCCCGCACATCATCACCGATGCTATCCGCTACAATACGCTGTTCCCGCTGGCGCGCGGTATCAGCCCACTCGACGAAAGCAAAACCGTCAACCACTGGCAGGCATACGCACTGTTCAACTCTGGTGATCAGAGCTGGACGGAGACCAACGGCATCTCCGACGAGATGGTCTTCAGTAGCAGCACCGGTGATGTCGCCGGCCCGATAACCATCAGCGTCATCCTGCTGCGCCCCTATCCAACAGAAAAGACGATAACCGGGCCTGGTCCAGAAGATAATCCTGAGCGGCAACAACGGGTCGTGGTAATCGGTGACAGCGATTTCATGGCCGATAGCTATATCGGTGCCGGCGCCAATCTTGAGCTCGGCATCAACATGTTCAGCTGGCTGCTGGGCGACAATGACTTCATCTCGGTAATCCCGCAATCCTCTCCAGATACCCGGCTGGAACTCAGCGACAATCAACTGATGATCATCAGCTTCGGTTTCTTTTTGGTCATACCGCTGGGCCTGATTTTCACCGGCTTCCGTATCTGGCACATACGCAAGAACAGATAAGATGAACAAGAAGCACCTGCTCAATATTTTTCTTCTTATCATCGTCGCAGCACTTGCCACCGTCATCTTCAACAGCGACGAAAAGAGCAGCCATGAACTGCCACGCCTGTCTGATACAGACATAAGCTCGATCGACGATATCGTCATCCGTCACAATGGCAACACCACCATCATCCGCAGGAACGACACCGGTAACTGGTTCGTCAAACAACCGATCGAGATCGCAGCCAATGATTTTCGCATCAGCTCTATCCTTAAGTTACTCAATGCACCGGTTCATAATCGTTATCCGCTAGCACAGATCGGCATGGAAAAATTTCTGGGCGAAAAATCAACGACAGCTACCGACCCGGATACCGGTAAAAAGATGACGACCGGAACCAGCATTCAGTTCAACGATCAGACGGTAACATTTGGCATCACTAATCCGGCGACAAGTTTACGTTTTGTCCTGCTCGATGATACCGTCTACACCATCGAAGATTTCTACGCACCACTGATCAGCTCTCACTTCGGCACACTGGTGTCACTTAACTTACTGCCCGATGACAGCCATATCAAAAAACTGTTCCTTCTCAATCAGACCATCGACAGAGATGAGAAAGGCCGCTGGAGAAGCAGTATCGATATGGATGCCGATACCGTCAGCTCTGCACTGGACGCCTGGTCACATGCCCAGGCCTTCGGCATACATGCGTATATGCAACGCACTACAGATGATACAAAGACAGCAGACAGGATCAGCATCCAGCTGAACGAGGAAACCATCGACTTCATCGTCAGCGACACCGATCCCTGGGTGATATTAGCGCGGCCGGAGATCGACCTGGAATACCATCTCGACAAAGAAGCTTACGACAGACTGCTGTCGCCTCAGTAAACACGACGACTCAGAGCATGCCTGAACTTCCAGAAGTTGAAACCAGCTGCCGCGGCATCGAACCGCACATGCTTAATAAGAAGATCAAAAAGGTAACCATCCGCCAGCATAAACTTCGCTGGCCGATCCCGAAGGACCTCCCTGCTCTTGCTGAGGGCCAGAGAGTAAAACGCATCTATCGCCGCGCCAAATACATCATCCTGCAGCTGGAAACAGGCAATATCATCATCCACCTCGGTATGTCCGGTAGCCTGCGCATCAACAGCAGTAGCACCGCAGCTGAAAAACATGATCATATCGATATCCAGCTCAGCAATAATAAAATATTACGTCTACGCGACCCGCGGAAGTTCGGCTGCGTCTTATGGCAGGAAACCGACGTCGAACAGCACCGGCTGATAAAACCGCTCGGCCCGGAACCACTGGAAGATGACTTCACTGCTGAATACCTGCATCAGAAAGCCGATAGACGACAATGCGCTATCAAAGCACTGATCATGAACAGTCATATCGTCGTCGGTGTCGGGAATATCTATGCCAGCGAAGCATTGTTCAGGGCCGGCATCAACCCGAAACGTAAAGCCGGAAATATCTCACTGCCACGCATGCAGAAACTTGTCGACGCTATCAAGCTGACTCTATCGCTCGCCATCAGGGAAGGCGGCACTACACTGAAGGACTTCTCCGGCATCGATGGTCAACCCGGTTACTTCGCACAGAAACTGCTGGTCTATGGCAGAACCGCTGAGGCCTGTACACGTTGTGGTGAGCCGGTAAAACAGTTCACGCAACAGGCACGCTCGACGTTTTATTGCCCGAAGTGCCAGCGATGACACCTCACAAGTACTGATTCTTCTGGTGATGCCTCTGTCTCCGAATAAAATCCGCTCCTACAGACACCATTAAGCGATAAAGATATAATCAATAACAAATAACGAGCAAAAAAATACACTCATGACGACCATCGGCACCCCTCTATCCAGCACTGCAACCAGAGTACTTTTATGTGGAGGCGGAGAACTCGGTAAAGAAGTCGTTATCGAATTACAGCGTTATGGTGTCGAAGTGATCGTCGTCGACCGTTACCCGAACTCGCCGGCCATGCAGGTCGCACATCGCAGTCATGTTATCTCCATGCTCGACGGCGATGCCTTGAGGAAAGTCATCGAACTCGAAAAACCGGATTATATCGTGCCGGAGATAGAGGCCATCGCTACCGACACGCTGGTCGAACTCGAGGGTGAGGGTTTTACCATCATCCCTACAGCACGGGCAGCACAGCTCACCATGAACCGCGAAGGCATCCGCCGTCTCGCCGCAGAAGAACTCGGCATCACCACTTCGCCTTACCAGTTTGCCAGCACCCGCGAAGAATTTGACGAGGCTATAAAAAACATCGGCATTCCCTGCGTGATAAAACCGATCATGAGCTCTTCGGGCAAAGGCCAGAGCACGATCAAAACAGAAGCTGACATAGATACGGCATGGAACTACGCACAGCAAGGCGGACGCAGCGGCGCCGGAAAAGTCATCATCGAGGGCTTTGTCGAGTTCGATTATGAGATCACACAGCTGACGGTGCGCCATGTTAACGGTACCACCTTCTGCGAGCCTGTCGGCCATGTACAGGTGGATGGTGACTACCGGCAGTCCTGGCAGCCACAGGCCATGAGCGATACCGCAATGAGCGAAGCACGTGACATCGCCACCAGGATAACCGATGCACTCGGTGGTCGCGGTATATTCGGCGTCGAATTATTCATCAAAGGTGACGACGTGATATTCAGCGAAGTCTCACCGCGGCCTCACGATACCGGCATGGTGACCATGATCTCACAAGACATGTCGCAGTTCGCTCTGCATGCCCGCGCCATCCTCGGCCTGCCGATACCGGCAATAAACTTCTACGGCGCTAGCGCCAGCAGTGTAATATTGGCCGAAGGTCAGTCCGATCACGTATCTTTCGATAACCTTGATACTGCGCTTGCCTTACCAGATACACAGCTGCGGCTATTCGGTAAGCCGAAAGTCGACGGTCAACGCAGGATGGGCGTCGCCCTGGCGAGAGGGGACACAGTCGAAACAGCCATCGAAAAAGCCAAAAGCGCATCACGAGCGATAGGCATCAACCTGTAAAAAAATATAATCATGAACAATAACAATAATAAGAAAAGAACATCACTAGTGTCCAGCGTGCTGAACAGTGGCGTACTGACCAGCGGCCTGCTGATCGGCGGCATGCTGACCAGCAGCAACAGCATGGCTCTGGAAATCACCCCGATACTGGGCTATCGAGGCGGCGGCGAATTTGTCAGCACC
>JADFWE010000295.1 GCA_015222915.1 Pseudomonadota bacterium
AAAACAAGATTTTGCTTTTTTCGCGTCTTTTGCGTTATTCGCGGACTTAAGCTTTTAGTCTTTAAAGGTCCGCTTCTAGCCGTAAACAGAAGTTAGACGACAACTTCCTGCTTCTGGATCGACGGCCAGGAGTTGATCACCGCCTGTACCAGCGTTGCAAGCGGTATCGCGAAGAACACGCCCCATACGCCCCACAGCCCGCCGAAGAACAGCACTGAGATGATGATGGCTGCTGGGTGCATGTTCACCACTTCGGAGAACAGAAGCGGTACGAGTATGTTGCCATCCAGAAACTGTACCACCAGATACGCCACCATCAGATAGACAAAATCACTGGACGCGCCCCACTGGAACCAGGCGATGAGTGCCACCGGTATGGTGACAGCGACTGCACCGACATAAGGGATAATCACCGACAGGCCGACCAGCAGACTCATGGTCGCGGCATAGTTCATGCCCATGTATTTCAGCGGGATAAAGGTAGCCACACCGACGATAACGATCTCCAGCATCTTGCCGCGGATATAGTTCCCCATCTTGACGTCGACTTCTTTCCACACCGAATAGGCCAGGCTGCGGTCTTCCGGTACAAAACGCCTGAACCACTGCAGGATCTCCACTTTATCCTTGAGCAGGAAGAAGACCAGCAGCGGCACCACCACCAGATACACCAGCACGGTAAAGGCATCCAGGACCGATGACAGCGATACCGATACCAGTTTCTGCCCGACGCCGACCAGTTCAGTAGAGAAACTTCCCAGCATCTTTTCGATCTCCTGATCAGCAAATATCGGGTATTGATCCGGGATGGTCAGGATCAGCTGCTGGACTTTATCGAGGATCTGGGGGAAGTCGGTTACCAGCTGTGAGACCTGGCTGATGACCAGCGGTACCAGGCCGAGCAGGATCAGCGCAAGCGCAGTAATGAACAGGGTGTAACTGATGAGGAAAGAGACAAATCTCGGCACGCCAAGAAGCGTTATCTTCTTGACCATGCCCTCCAGCACATAGGCGATGATCACGCCTGCCAGAACGGGTGTCAGGATCGCCCCCCAGTACAGCACCAGGATAGCGCCCAGAACAAGGAAGGTGACAAGAATTATCGCCTGCGGATCTGAAAAATGTTTTTCGAACCAGCCTTTTATAACATCAATCATTCATCGATCCTGTCAGCAGCCTGTTCATTCTCTACCAGAAGTTTTTTATACGACTCCTCAAACAGAGCTTCCATCTCATCGATGACTTCGACCAGGTCGCGGCCCTTCACCATATGATCGGTCATCAGCGAAGAGGCTGCCGAAAAGACCGTCATGCTCTCAACCATGTGATAGGTAGCCTTAAGACGTTTTACCGCACCGACAACGGTCTCTGCTTCCGGACGCGGGATATCATCAGGTTGAGGAACCTCTTTGCTGACCGGTTCAGCCTGTGCATATAGAAAATCAGCAAAATCGCTCAAACTCAGCTTTCGCTGATCATCCATAGCATCGTACAGATCGATCAGATCTTTACTGCTTTTAACTCTACTCATCATCAACCCGTAAATACATTCCGTCCTGCAATATCAGGACATATTCTTGCAGAATTCCTGCGCAAAACCCAGGAGCTCATCAGCAGCGCGTGACTTGAATTTATAGCGCTGACGCACGAAGGAAAACGGACGTTCTAGCTTGGGGGACAGCTCGACCGCGGTCAGGGTGCCAAGCCGCAGTTCTTTATCGATGCTGGCACGGGACACGATGGAGATACCCATACCGGCCTCGACCGCACCTTTGATCGCTTCCGGGCTGCTTAACTCGAAACACACGTTCAGCATACTGTCGGGACTTTCCTGTTCTACATAGTTGGTGATGGCTTCCTGCGTGCCAGAGCCGCTCTCACGGCAGATAAAAGGATTATCCAGCAGGTCTTTCACGTGTAGCGTAGTCTCTTTCGCCAGGTTGTGGTTATTCGGCATGATGACCACCAGCTGATCCACCCGGCACTGTTCGACGATCAGGTTCTTATTGTTGACCGAACCCTCGACGATGGCCAGGTCGACCACATTATTCTCCACCATGGCGACGATATCTTCTGAATTGGATTCTTTCAGGCTGATGTTCACATCGGGATATTTGACCTTAAACTCCCCGATCAGCAGTGGCAGCATGTATTCTGCAATCGTGGTGCTGGCACCGAGCGAAACCCCGCCGCTTACATCACCGGTCATCTCGGTGATGCTGTGGTTCATATCATCATACAGTTTGAGTATACGGTCGGCATACATGTAGACCTGCTTGCCCGCCTCGGTCAGCGTTACCTTGTTGTGCGTACGGTCGAACAGGCGGGTATTAAACTGGTCTTCCAGCTGACGGATCTGAAAGGTCACCGCCGGCTGGGTCATGTGCAGCTGCTCACCGGCCTTGGTAAAGTTGAGCAGACGAGCCACCGTATGAAATATTTTTAATCGACGATCGGCCATGATTTTAGTTAGAAAGCGCTGGATACCTTATGAGGTAGTGAATTTAACTGGATTCAATCTCACAGAGAAACACCGGCAAGATTGATTTTATGTCGTTTAGGGTCTATTTTAACAGACAATAGATTCATTAAACCCTATGGTAACATCACCCGCTGTTTTATGGGCCAATAATGAGCTAAACACTAAGCGGACTCACGTGGACACAAAGGCATGAACTTAACAGGTAAACCAGCAGCAACACTCCTGAGCATCACTTTCATACTGTTGCTCGGCCTCTTCTTTCAATCCAGCGTTTATGCAGAAGTATATAAATGGACCGACGAGAATGGACAGGTGCATTACGGTGCGCAGCCTGGCAGCGTCAATGCCGAGACCGTTACCATCCGCCAGAATGAAACCACCAAACCCCGCCCGATAAAAAAAGACGAGAAAGATTCTGAGAAAGACGATGCTGCTGCTAAAGAACCGGAGATGGTAGAAGTCGAAATACCGGCAAAAGAAAAACGCCAGCTGTGCCGACAGGCAAAAGGTGATATCGAAACCATAAACAGCCGCGGCAGAATGCGCGAGATCAATGAAAAAGGCGAATACATCTATTTATCCGAGAAGGATAAGCAGGCACGCCTGTCGGCCGCAAGAAAACGCATAGACAAGTATTGCCGATAATCACCCCGTATCTTCAGCTTCTCAACCAGGGAACCCCTGATTTTAGAGCAGGTAGCATTATGCCATTACTGGAAATCACCACTAATACCACTATCGAGAACATACATGATTTTGCAGCCAGAGCCTCTGCCCTCACGGCAGAGATGCTGAGCAAGCCTGAGGGTTATGTCATGGTAAAAATCCAGCAGGAACAGACTTTATTATTTGCCGGTGATACAGCGCCAGCTGCACATGTGAAGCTAAAGAGCCTGGG
>JADFWE010000296.1 GCA_015222915.1 Pseudomonadota bacterium
ACACGGGTAAGATCGAACAGACGGTGATCATCATTCGGAACCGGGTCTGTGACTATCACCGAGCCGGGCAGATTATTTGCCAGCGTGAAGCTGTCACCATACTGTGCGATGAGCTGGTAGTCGGCAACCAGTGATACTTTATCTTTTCGCCAGTCAAACAGCAGGCGCAGGTCGCCGTTGTGGTCGACCATCGGTGTGTCCACGTAATCCAGAAACAGGCTGTCATCTGGAAAGGTGTTCAGTAAAAATCGATACTTTGCATGGCCGCCTTTGAACCAGTCATTATCAGCGGCTGCAGAAGAGAGCAGGGTGCAGCTTAATAAGCTGCTTAATATGATTAATCCTGTGTAACGATTCATCAGTCACTGCTTAGGACTTGTGCCTGTATTTCATCGCTGATAATTTTTCCGTCTTCCATCTTGATCAAACGTTTTGCGTATTTCATTACACGTACATCATGTGTCGCGATAACAAAAGTGATGTGGTGATGATGGTTGAGTTCGACAAACAGGTCCATCAGCTGGCTGGAGGTCACGCTGTCCAGGTTAGCGGTAGGTTCATCGGCGAGTATCAGTGTTGGCTGGCTGACGATAGCGCGGGCGACAGCAACACGTTGCTGCTGACCGCCAGAGAGTTGTGCCGGTCGCCGATCTTCCATGCCAGCAAGGCCGACTTCTTTGAGAATCTTATGTGATTTCTGTGAACGCTCTTCGGCGGACATGCCGCTTACCTGCATTACAAATTCGACATTTTCACGTGCGGTTAATACCGGTATCAGGTTATAGGACTGAAATACAAAACCGATGTTGTTCAGCCGCATATCTGCCAGAGGACCTTTGCCGAGTTTGTCGATCTGGATGTCGCCGATAAAAATCTGGCCGCTGTCCGGTGTATCGAGTCCGCCGATGGCGTTAAGCAGCGTTGTTTTACCGGAGCCGGACGGGCCGGACAAACAGACAAAGTCTCCGCGATCGATGGTGATGGAAACATTGTCCAGTCCGGTGATGATCTCATCGCCTTGCTGAAATGTTTTACACAGGTCTTTGCAGATGATGGAGCTCATTGTGAGTTTCCTGTTTTAATTTTCATAATCAATCCTTGCTCAATGCTTCAATCGGATCAAAACTGGCTGCATGCCATGCCGGTAAAATACTTGTCAGCAGGCCAAGGGTGATCACGATGACATTGGCTAACAGCATGTCGTTAAGCTTCAAAGCGGGGTACAAAATACTGCTGGTTCCCATCATCTCCATGCCCTGTGCAACGGCCGATATATCGATACCGTCCTGCAGTGGAATGATGGTGCCGACAGCCAGGACATTACCCAGTAGTAAGCCGATAAATAACAGAAGAAAAGATTCGATCAGGATCTGGTACAGGATCAGACTGGGTCGCATGCCGAGTGCCTGCATCAGGCCAATCTCACGGATGCGTTCGAACACTGCCATCACCAGTGTATTGACCAGACCGAATGACAGGGCAAGAAAGATAACAACGATCCATACCAGTACGAAACCATCCATCATCGCCAGCATGCTGCCGAGATAGGTATCAGCCTCGTACCATGGCAGTGTCTGCATGTTTTCACCTGCCGCTTTTTTGATGACGGGATACCAGCCTTCGACATGCCGATAGTCATCACCGGTGATAGCTATTTCTGAAACCTGGTTCTCGATATTGAGTAATTTCTGTACCGTTGTCAGACCCGCATACACGTAAATTTCTTCGAGGCTGGCCATTTTAGCTTTGTAGATACCGACCACACGAAAGCCGCGGTCGGCGATATTGTTGTCCGGGTCCTGGCTCATGATGACGACACGTTTGCCCAGGCGGGTCTCAAGCCGCTCGGCCAGCTTGGCGCCGATGATCAGTCCGCTGTCATCATTGTCTTTTAGAAAACGGCCTTCGATGATGCTGTCGCTATCGAAGCCGAGTTTCACTTCACTGACTGGTTCTACGCCAACGAGGGTAACGCCGCGGCTGTCACGTTCGCTTGATATCACTGCTGGTACGCGTACGCGGTTCGTCCAGGCTTTTACTTCGGGACTCTGCAGAGCCTTTAATAATTTGTTATCTGGGGTCGCGATGCTGTTATTGATACTCGGGTCATCACGGTATTG
>JADFWE010000297.1 GCA_015222915.1 Pseudomonadota bacterium
AGAACTCATCATCAACAACCCCGCCCTGCAACAGATTGATCTCTGCCTGTTCCTCAGCAAGTTTTCTCATTATCGCTTCATATCTTTTTCTTTTCTCTGATTTTGCGCTCTCTTCAGGTGTTTTTGCGGCGGCTGGAGCCACCGCTTTTTTAGTTGCTTTAGCGGCAGGAGCCCTGGCAGTAACGGACTGAGCTGGCTGTTGTGTCGCTGGCTTCACAGCAGCCTTTGCTGCCGGTTGCGGGGCTGGTGCAGCAGGTTTTGCCGCGGCCTTCGCTGCAGCGGCAGCTTCAGCTTTCCTGGCCTGCTCTTTCTTGGCCTGCTGTTTAGACCGGGCTATCTCTGCCTGTTTCTTGTCTGCCGCATCCTTATTCGCACGCCTCTTATCGGCGGCTTTTTTCTTCTTCAGGTTTGCCGTCGTCTCGGCTTCAATCTTGGTGATTTCATCGTCAGCAGCGGTCACCCCTTCCATGCTCAGGCGATACATGATCTCCAGTGATTTCTGCAGGTCCTTTTTAACACCGATGCCTTCACGATATAACTGGCCCTGTAGAAAACTTGCTTCCAGTGCCTCAGCACTGCTGCCAACCGACATCTTCTTTATCGACACCAACCAGTCAGCATTTTTTTCTTTATCAAAACCTTTTTCTTTAACCTCGAGATAAGTGAGACGCAAGGCAGCTGGCTCATAGCCACTTTCGATCGCAGCCTTATAATTCTTTTTCGCTTCATCAAGATTTAGATCTGCGCCTTCACCCATCTCATACATATAACCGAGCTTGTACTGGGCCTTTACATTGCCTTTGGCTGCAAGCTTCTTTTGAAAAGCAAAAACGTTACCGGATTGATCAGCAAAATCTCCAGCGATGACATTAGCTGAAATTACCAGGCTGACTGAAAAAATGATTGTACTTATTGAGGAGAATCTACCAATGCCCATATTATTTATACCATGTAAAATTGTAAGAAACCTTTAGCGCATTTGTTGATCACCTATGGTATATAGCATATAAACCATGAGAACTCCCGGATACTATGGTTTTGATTTTTCAGGACGTTGCCAGCCTTTTATCTGTTTCTGCGGGCTGCGGCTAAGTACCAGCGTGTTATCTTCGGTATCTTTGGTTATCGTCGAACCGGCACCGATGGTGACGTTCTCTCCGATGGTTACCGGTGCTACCAGCTGCGAATCAGAACCGATGAAAGCGCCGTCTTTGATGATAGTCTTAAACTTGTTTACACCATCATAGTTACAGGTGATGGTGCCGGCGCCTATATTCACACCTTTGCCTATCTCGCTATCACCAAGATAACTCAGGTGACTGGCCTTACTGCCCTCGCCCAGTACCGTATTTTTTATCTCGACGAAATTACCCACTCGGCTGTCCTTCTTCAGGTCCGTACCCGGGCGCAGGCGGGCAAATGGACCAACCTCGACACTTTCACCGATGCGTGCATCTTCTATGACGCTGTAAGGCTTTATTATGCTGTTGCTTTCTATACGGCTGTTTTTTATCACGCAGCCGGCGCCAATCTGCACGTTATCCGCGAGGCTCACGCTACCCTCGAATATACAGTTTATATCGATGAAGGTATCATGACCCGCTGTCAGCGTACCGCGGATGTCGATGCGAGACGGATCGGCGAGCGCGATTCCCTCAACCATTAGAGCCTCCGCCTTCTGCCGCTGAAAAACTCGCTCCAGCGTTGCCAGTTGCCGGCGATCATTGATACCTTCGACCTCATAACTGTTATCTGCCTGTGTCGTAAACACTTCGTTACCGTCGGCTACGGCGAGGGCGATGATGTCTGTCAGGTAATATTCGCCCTGTGAATTATCATTATCTATCTTGTTAAGGCAATCATTCAGATAAGAGGCATTGAGCGCCAGGATCCCTGTGTTCACTTCTTTTATTTCTTTGATCTCGTCACTCGCGTCTTTATGCTCTACGATAGCGGTAACCTTCTGCTGCTCACGAACGATGCGCCCGTAACCCGTCGGGTCATCGAGATCCACCGTCAACAGTGAGATATTGTTTGCCTTCACCTTATCCACCAGACGTTGCAAGGTTTCTGATCTGATCAGCGGCACATCACCGTACAGGATCAGTGCGACATCATCGCCTGCTATATTCGGGCTGGCCTGTTCGACGGCATGCGCCGTACCTAACTGTTTGTCCTGTACTACCCACTGTACATCAAAGTGCCGGCACTGCTGTTTTAACAGTTCGCCACCGTGGCCATAGACCACCTGCACCTGTTTCGCACCGAGTTTCATACTGGTGTCATAGACATGTTCGACCATGGGTTTACCAGCCAGCTCATGCAGGACTTTTGGTTTTGATGAACGCATGCGTGTTCCTGCGCCGGCGGCTAAAATGATGACAGATAGATTCATCTCTAAAATCTCTAAATATTAAATAGTTAACTATTGCGGGTATGGTTCAGGCGTCAGCCAATAAAAAAGGCCGGATTCTTACGAATTCGACCTTTTAATTCTAGTCTAAAAAAACCGCCAGATACTTATTGGCTGTCTCTTTTGATCTGTTTTTTCTGTTTATTTCTTATCGCTTCTTACGGAGCTTCTTCAGTGCTTCGATCTGTGCAACCGCTTCTATCAGTTCAGATTTAGCTTTTGCGTAATCCATATCAGAGGCTTTGTCTTTCATCGCAGCTTCAGCACGTGCCTTCGCTTCCAGTGCGGCCGACTCATCGATATCGGCTGCCCGTAGAGCCGTATCCGATAACACGGTAACCACATGTGGCTGCACTTCGAGGATACCGCCACTGACGAAGAAGCTCTGTTCTTCGCCTTCCTGGGTAACGATACGTACAACGCCGGCTTTCAGTGTCGATAACATCTGTGTGTGACGCGGCATGATGCCTACTTCACCAGCTTCCGCCGGTGCGTATACTTCTGTCACTGTGCCGGAGTAGATCTCACTCTCAGCGCTTACGATGTTTACATGCATGGTCATTGCCATAATCAAATGCCCTAAATCTCTACGACTATATCAGCTGCTTTATATACAAGGCCAGCTATTACAGATTCTTCGCTTTTTCGACAGCTTCTTCGATGCCACCGACCATATAGAATGCCTGTTCCGGCAGGTCATCATGATCACCTGCAAGAATCGCTTTAAATGCTGCCAGGGTATCTTTCAGATGAACATACTTGCCCGGCGCACCGGTAAAGACTTCGGCAACGAAGAACGGCTGCGACAGGAAGCGCTGGATCTTACGAGCGCGGGCAACGGCCTGTTTGTCTTCATCAGACAACTCATCCATACCCAGGATAGCGATGATATCTTTCAACTCTTTATAACGCTGTAAAATACCCTGTACACCACGAGCTATATCATAGTGCTCAGTACCGATAACCAGCGGGTCAAGAATACGTGAGGTCGAATCCAGTGGATCCACCGCCGGATAGATACCCAGCTCTGCAACCTGACGGGACAATACCAGTGTCGCATCCAGATGCGCGAAAGTGGTTGCTGGAGAAGGGTCGGTCAGGTCATCCGCAGGTACGTATACCGCCTGGAATGAAGTGATAGAACCGGTTTTGGTCGAGGTGATACGTTCCTGCAGAACACCCATCTCTTCCGCCAGTGTCGGCTGATAACCTACCGCTGAAGGCATACGGCCTAACAGTGCAGACACTTCGGTTCCAGCCAGTGTGTAGCGGTATATATTGTCGACGAACATCAGAACATCACTGCCCTGATCACGGAAGTATTCCG
>JADFWE010000298.1 GCA_015222915.1 Pseudomonadota bacterium
AACCGTAAGCTCGACATCGAATTTGACGTGGTCAGTAATCCTGAATTTTTAAAAGAAGGCACCGCCATCGACGACTTCATGAATCCCGACCGCGTCGTTATCGGCGCAGACAGTGAACGCGGCCGCAAGATCATGCACGGGCTGTATGCGCCCTTCACCCCCAGTCATGAACGTATCATCATCATGGGCGTACGCGGCGCCGAGATGACAAAATATGCATCCAATGCCATGCTGGCAACCAAGATCTCATTCATGAACGAGATCGCAGAACTGTGCGAAAAGCTCGATGTCGATGTCGAAGATGTGCGCCACGGCATGGGCTCTGATTCTCGCATCGGTTATGAGTTCATCTACCCCGGCTGCGGTTATGGCGGCTCGTGTTTCCCCAAAGATGTAAAAGCACTGGTCCGGATGGCCGCTGAAAATGACGTACCTTACAATGTGCTCGATGCGGTGGAGATCCGCAACCAGCGACAGAAGGAGCGCATGTTCGTCAAGATAAATGATTTTTATAATGGCGATGTCTCCGGTAAAACATTCTGCATGTGGGGACTGGCGTTTAAACCTGGTACCGATGATATGCGCGAAGCACCTTCGCTACAGATCATCAACGACCTGGTCAATGCCGGCGCAAAAATTCAGGCATACGATCCTGTAGCCAAAGAAACCGCCAGTATCGATATACCTGATGAATGGCTAGCCGATGGCCGCGTAAACATTCTTGACGATCAGTACCAGGCCCTGGAATTTGCCGATGCATTGATCCTGGTCACCGAATGGAAGCAGTTCCGTAATCCTGATTTCAACTATATCAAAGAGAAACTGACTGCACCCGTCATCTTCGACGGCCGCAACCAGTATGACCCCGAACTGATGGAGACCTTCGGTATCACTTATTCTGGTATCGGTCGCACAAAAAAATAACGGCAGACATAAATGACAAAAAAACGTATTTTGATCACTGGCGGCGCAGGCTTCCTCGGCACAAACCTGACCAGACGTCTGCTGGATGAAGGCAATCATGTCATCAGCCTCGACAACTACCTGTCGGGCCTTAAGCAGAACGTTGAAATGTTCCTCGACCATCCGGAATATGAATTCATCGAACACGACATCATCGAGCCGATCGATCTGCAAGTCGATGAGATATACAACCTGGCCTGCGCTGGTTCTCCACCCAAATACCAGGCAGATCCGATACACACGACCAAGACCAACGTCTTCGGCATCATCAACATGCTGGAACTTGCCAAAAAGAACGACGCAAAGATCATGCAGGCTTCCACATCAGAAGTTTATGGTGATCCGGAAGTTCATCCGCAGGTCGAAAGTTATCAGGGCAATGTAAATACGCATGGCATCCGCTCCTGTTACGATGAAGGCAAACGTTGCGCCGAATCCCTGTGTTTTGATTATATGCGCACCCAGGGCGTAAAGATAAAAGTCGCCCGGATCTTCAATACCTATGGCCCCTACATGGATGCAGAGGACGGTCGTGTGGTATCCAACTTCATCGTGCAATCGATCAACGGCAGATCACCCACCATCTACGGTGATGGCTCACAGACACGCTCATTCTGTTATGTCGACAACCTGATCGAAGCCTTCATCCGGCTGATGGCTTCACGCGACGATTTCTACGGCCCGGTCAATACCGGCAATCCCGGAGAATTCACCGTCAAGGAACTGGCCGAAAAAGTTATCGAGATGACCGGCGCAGACGTAAAGATAAGCTACCATCCTCTGCCGCAGGACGACCCGACCGTACGTTGCCCGGATATCACCCTTGCGAAAAAGGAGCTGGACTGGGAGCCTGATATTCCGCTGGAACAGGGTCTGATAAAAACCATCGAATACTTTAAGAGCATTAACCAATAAACCACTCATGGTTATAAGCTATGCCTAACATCAGCGTCTGCATCATTTCGTTCAATGAGGAAAAGAAGATAGAAGACTGCCTGAAAAGCATTCAGACGGTCGCTGATGAGATAATTATTGTTGACTCTTTAAGTACAGATAATACGCTGAAGATCGCCGGGGAATACACCGATAAGATCTTTCATCAAAAATTTCTCGGACATATCGAACAGAAGAATCTTGCCGTCGAAAAAGCCAGCAATGACTGGATCTTGAGCCTGGACTGTGATGAGAGACTGTCCGATGAGCTGCGGGACTCCATATTAAAAATAAAAGACAGCCTGGATCAGGCTGATGCTTATCGCATGCCCCGGAAAACGTTCTATATCTACCGCTGGTTAAACCATTGCTGGTACCCTGATCTCAAGACCCGTTTATTCAACAGGAACACTTCTCACTGGGGCGGCACCAACCCGCACGACCATATCATCACCAGGGGCTCGAATATCATCCAGCTTGATGGCGACATCTATCATTACTCATTTGACAGCATCTCCGACCATCTGAAGACGATAGACAGCTTCACCGAGATTGGCGCAGATGAGCTGATAAGAAAAAACAAACCCATCAATGTTTTCAGCCCGCTGACACATGCCAGCTGGACATTCATCAAGCTGTACCTGATCAAACGCGGCTTCCTGGATGGTTTTGCAGGACTGGTCGTCTCTGTTCTTTCGTATATGCACGTATTCGTCAAATACAGCAAAGCCTATATTAAATACAGACAGGTTGAACTCGAACGGAAGAGCAAGGGATGAACGTACTGGAACTGTGTCTATCAGCCGGACTGGGTGGGCTGGAATTATATGTTTTCCGCTCGAGTGAAGCGCTGGCCGATAGTTCAGACAACAACACGGTGATTCCAGTATTAAGAGCTGACAGCAAACTGGATCAGTATTTCAAAGATCACTCATCGTTCAGCATCAAATATATCAAACCTCTGTTCCGGGCACTACCGCTGTTCAATGCCCGGAAACTAGCGGCTATCATCGATAGGAACAACATCGATGTCATCCATATGCACTGGGGGAAAGACCTGCCATTAGCCGTTTTCGCCAAGATACTCTCAAGACGAAAACCGGCCCTGGTGTACACCCGGCAGATGATGATCACTCGTGCAAAAGATGACTTTTACCACCGTTTCCTTTACCGCCAGCTAAACCTTCTGCTGACCATAACAAGAGAGCTGGAAGGCCTGTGTAAAAAATTCATCCCTTTACTTTCAGACAGGATACGAACGCTTTATTACGGTGTAAAGCCACCGAAAACGTTTCTAGACAGAAAAACGATCATCGAGGAACGACAAAAACTCGGCTTCTCTGAAAATGATTTTATTGCTGGCCTGATCGGCAGACTCGAACAGAGTAAGGGCCAACACTTGCTGATAGAGGCCATCCACACGGCACAGCAGGAAGGCCTTAATATCAAAGCCCTGATCGTCGGCCACGAGATGGACCCGGGATACAGGGACAAGCTCAGAAAGCAGGCAGGCGAACTGGGCGTACAGGACAATATCATCTTTCAGGATTTCACCAGTGAACCGCAACAGTTGATGCAGTTATGTGACTGCATCATACTGGCTTCAGGCCAGGAGACGTTCGGCCTGGTACTGCCGGAAGCCATGCGGGCTGATGTTGCCGTCATCGGCAGCAACAGCGGCGGCGTCCCAGAGATCATCGAACACGACAAAACCGGCCTGTTGTTTGAATCACAGAATCCAGAGGACCTGTATTTGCAACTACGTCAACTATTTGATGATCCAGAAAAAAAATCCCGACTGGCGAATCAGGGTAAAATAAAAGCCGACGACGCATTTAATAACGACAATCACTTTAAAAAACTGGAAGCCTTGTTAGCAGATGCAAGCCGATAAACCTATGAAGATATTAGCAGTGCGGGTAGGTCGTGTAGGCGACACCGTGATGATGACACCGGCATTGACCGCCCTGCTCCAGTATTACCCGGAAGCCGAGATGACCTTGCTGGTAAGCCCGGTAGGGAAACTGCTGCTAAGCAATTTTCATGACAACATCAAAGACACCTGGACATGGGACCGTAGCGGGATATTCAAACCCGCTACCGATAAAAACGCGATCCTCAAGAAACTGGAAATTACGCATTTCGACAAGATTGTCTGTTTTGATACCAGCCCGAGAATCGGCGGTCTATTCGAGCACGTGAACACTGAATTTCATCAATACAAAGGTTCACCCGTATTAAAACACTGCGCGAAAGCCTATCTCGACTTTGTCGCCGAGGCCTGTAATAAACCGGTCATCGATACCTACAACTATCTACCGGTCAATAAAGAGGACCGGGAGAGTGTAGATCAGGAGCTGGAAAAGTACGGCATAAAAAGAAGTGATACCTTATTGATGATACACCCGACCTTCAGCGGATACTCAAGATTCGGCATAAGAAAAAGAAAAGCCAAATTACGCAAGCTCTGGCCGGCACAGAACTATGGCGAACTGATCAAAAAACTGGTTAACAGCGATACCGCTATAAAAGCCTATATGGTGCTACTGCCAGATGAACTCTCCTATGGCGAAAAAATCGTCAGATACAGCGATAACAAACTGCTACTGTTAAAATCAGAATCAACCTTTGAGCGGTACAAAGCCATGATAGCCAGGGCCGACGTCCTGCTCACCCCGGACTCAGGACCGATGCACATGGCATCAGCTCTGGGAACAAAGATCGTTGCCTTTTTCTCGATGAAAGACCCGGGAGACTGCGGACCTTACATGGAGCCAGAGAAATTCATCATCCTGCGTTCGGAGGATACCGAATACCCTGAAAGAGGTGTAGCTGCAGTCGACATTCAAACTGTATATGACGCCTGCAAAAAGCTGCTGTCATGAGTCATGAATAATCCTCAGAATAAGAAAAAGATACTGGTCATACGCAATGATAAAATAGGTGACTTCATGCTCGCATGGCCATCATTCGCGCTGCTCAAAAAACAGTATCCTGAGGCCGAGATAACAGCACTCGTTCCATCCTATACTGCAGAGCTGGCCCGGCTGTGTGAATGGATAGACGATGTTTTGATCGATGAAAAGAAGAATTCTTTCTTAAGCGACGTCACACATTTAAAAAACATCATCAAGAAAAAACACTTCGACATATCTATTTCACTGTTTTCACAAACTCGAACAGCCTGTGCCTTATGGCTTGCAGGCATAAAACAGCGCGTCGGCCCTGCCACCAAGATTGCACAGATATTTCTTAACCTACGATTACGTCAAAGACGTTCACGATCAGCCAAGCCGGAATACGAATACAATCTTGACCTGATTAGATACTACATCAACATCAACCATGATCATGCGGTAGATACGCCTTCACCACCTTATCTGCGTTTTGAACAAGAGGAAATTTCGCTATTAAGAAAAGAGATCAGCAAAAAACACGAAATCCCTGATAACA